>NZ_BJLL01000084.1:0-7449 GCF_007996925.1 Enterococcus sp. NBRC 3427
AGAACACCGTTTATTTGGAAATAAGGAGGGCACGACTTTTGTCGCACCTCCTTATTTTTTTATCTATTGTTTCACTTAAAATTTTTCAGTAAAGATTTCCTGATTTGCTTAAGTTTAACGTTAGCTATGTTTATCTCAAGCCTATTATGTGGGTTAAATTTTTTTGCACTCATAAAGGACTTAAGAAATAATTTCTCAAAGGATACCGATAAAGAAAAATTGTAAGCGGATAGTCTTCATTTGAGTACTTGACTTTCCCTCAGTCAGCTTGTATTATACACCTTGGGCACCCTTTTAAAGGGTCAGAAGTTTACAGAAATTTCGGCTCCCTATTCTTATTGAAGAATAGGGAGCTTTGTTTATTTTCTGAGACTTTTCCTGCACATAAATTAAAAAGGAGTTTTTGAACTTATGACAAAATATATTTTTGTGACCGGCGGTGTCGTTTCATCAATCGGAAAAGGGATTGTTGCAGCTTCTTTAGGACGCTTATTGAAAAACCGCGGCTTAAAAGTAACTATCCAAAAATTTGATCCATACATCAATGTGGATCCAGGGACGATGAGCCCATATCAGCACGGAGAAGTATTCGTAACAGATGATGGTGCTGAAACAGATTTGGATCTGGGCCACTACGAACGTTTTATTGACATCAATTTGAACAAATACTCCAACGTGACGACAGGAAAAATCTATTCTGAAGTTTTGCGTAAAGAACGTAAGGGCGAATACTTGGGAGCAACAGTTCAAGTTATTCCTCATATTACAAATGAGATCAAAGAAAAAATCATGCGAGCAGCTAAAATGACTGATTCAGATGTGATCATTACAGAAGTAGGAGGAACGGTAGGGGATATAGAATCTTTGCCATTCCTTGAAGCACTTCGTCAAATGAAAGCAGATGTCGGTACAGATAATGTTATGTATATCCATACAACATTGATCCCTTACTTGAAAGCTGCTGGAGAAATGAAAACTAAACCAACGCAGCACAGTGTAAAAGAGCTACGCGGTTTAGGTATCCAACCGAATATTTTGGTGGTACGTACAGAGCAACCTGTTTCTCAAAGCGTGAAAAATAAATTGGCACAATTTTGTGATGTCGAACCAGAAGCAGTCATCGAGTCGCCAGATGTAGATACACTTTATTCCATCCCATTAGTTTTACAAGCACAAGGAATGGATCAAATCGTTTGCGACCATTTGAAACTAGATACACCAGAAGCAGACATGACAGAATGGAAAGAATTAGAAGAACGTGTCTTGAACTTGAAGAAAAAAGTACGAATCGCACTTGTCGGTAAATATGTCGAATTACCAGATGCATATATCTCAGTAGTTGAAGCATTGAAACATTCTGGTTTCGCCTATAATTCAGATATCGAGATCGATTGGATCAAAGCACAAGAATTAACGAGAGAAAATGTAGAAGAACGTTTGAAAGATGCAGATGGAATCTTAGTTCCTGGCGGTTTCGGCGATCGCGGAGTAGAAGGGAAAATCGAAGCGATTCGTTATGCTCGCGAAAATGACGTTCCGTTTTTAGGGATTTGTCTTGGTATGCAGATGGCTTGTGTCGAATTTGCACGTAACGTCGTTGGGTTGGAAGACGCGGCATCAGCTGAAACAAATCCAGATACAGCAAACAACATTATTGATTTAATGGCTGACCAGGAAAACATCGAGAATTTGGGTGGAACTTTACGCCTTGGATTATACCCATGTAAAATCAAAAAAGGAACGAAGACGGCTGAAGCATATGATGGAGCCGATGTTGTGCAAGAACGTCACCGTCACCGCTATGAGTTCAACAACAAATATCGTCAAATGTTTGAAGAACAAGGGTTAGTCTTTTCAGGTGTCTCACCAGATAACCGTTTAGTAGAAATCGTAGAACTGCCAGAGAAGAAATTCTTTGTGGGATGCCAATTCCACCCAGAATTGATTTCTCGTCCAAATCGTCCGCAAAAATTAATCAAAGCATTTGTCGGAGCATCATTAGCAGACCATGAAACAAAATAATTTTTTAGCTTGATAGAAAGAGAAAAGCAGCAAGAGAAGGGGATAAGCAATTTTCTTGTTACTTTTCTTTTTTTCTGATTTGTTATTATTTATAGAAAAAAAGATAGGAAGTAAAAGACTTTTTTTGAGTAAAGAGCGATTAAGCATTTTATTTTTTGCAAAAAACTTCTTGAAAATTTTCATTTTCATTGATTTTAGTAGAAAACTACCGAAATGTTTGGTAAAATAGGGTCGTTGGTTAAGAATTGTCTTAACAAATTTAGTTTTACAAAACTTAGGAGGAATTTTATTATGCCAGTAGTATCAGGAGCTGAATTTTTAAAAGCTGCTCGTAAAGGCGGTTACGCTGTCGGCGGGTTCAACACAAACAACTTGGAATGGACTCAAGCAATTCTTGAAGCGGCTGAAGCAAAACAAGCACCAGTACTTATCCAAACATCAATGGGTGCAGCTAAATACATGGGTGGTTACAAAATCTGTAAAGATTTGATCACTGATTTAGTTGAAGCAATGAACATCACTGTTCCAGTTGCTATCCACTTAGACCATGGTGACTACGAAGCTGCTTTGGAATGTATCGAACTAGGCTATACTTCAGTAATGTTCGATGGTTCACATCTACCATTCGAAGAAAACTTGAAATTAGCTAAAGACGTTGTTGAAAAAGCACACGCAAAAGGTATCTCAGTTGAATGTGAAGTTGGTTCAATCGGCGGAGAAGAAGACGGAATCATCGGTAACGGCGAATTAGCTGACATCGAAGAATGCAAACAAATGGTTGCTACAGGTATCGACTACTTAGCTTGCGGTATCGGTAACATCCACGGTCAATATCCAGAAAACTGGAATGGATTAGCATTTGACCACTTACAAGCAATTGCAGATGCTGTAGGTCCAGACATGCCTTTAGTATTACATGGCGGATCAGGTATTCCTCAAGATCAAATCGAAAAAGCTATCTCAATGGGTATCTCAAAAGTAAATGTTAACACTGAATTCCAATTATCATTTGCTGCAGCTACTCGTAAATATATCGAAGCTGGTAAAGATAAAGAAGGTAAAGGATTCGACCCTCGTAAATTATTAGCTCCAGGTAAAGCAGCAATCGTTGAAGATGCAAAATCTCATATCGACTGGTTTGGTTCAGCTAACAAAGCGTAAGCATCCACATAACAGATACGATATACAGGAATGGAGAACGACTTTTGAAGTCGTTCTCCATTCTTTTTTACTTAAAACGGCAGACCATGCTCGTTTCTTTTTTTTATCTATGATAAAATACAAGCATATCCATGAAAAAAGATTAATAAACAAGGTGGAAACAGATGAAAAAAATCGTAATCAAAGGAAACCGACCTTTAGCTGGCGAAGTAACGATCAGCGGTGCAAAAAATAGTGCAGTCGCATTGATTCCAGCTGCAATCTTAGCTGATTCCCCAGTGATCTTGGAAGGTGTGCCGGACATACAAGATGTTCATTCATTAATTGAAATTTTAGAGATCATGGGCGCAACGGTCCATTTTTCCAACAACATACTAGAAATTGACCCTCGAGAAATCGTATCGGTTCCGATGCCGCACGGAAAAATCAATAGTTTGCGTGCGTCTTATTATTTTATGGGAACACTGCTTGGTAAATTTGGGGAAGCGGTAGTAGGCCTGCCAGGAGGCTGTTATTTAGGTCCTAGACCGATTGATCTACACGTCAAAGGATTTGAAGCTCTAGGTGCTGAAGTGACAAATGAACATGGTGCCATGTATTTACGGACAGAAAATGAAGGGTTGCATGGCAATCGTATTTTTATGGACGTGGTTTCAGTCGGAGCTACAATCAATGTGATGTTAGCTGCTGTAAAAGCAAAGGGACAGACAGTAATTGAAAACGCTGCACGAGAACCGGAAATCATCGATGTGGCAACTTTACTGAATAATATGGGGGCAAAAGTTCGAGGAGCGGGTACAGATGTGATCCGTATCGAAGGAGTCGAAGCATTACATGGCTGTCGTCATTTCATGATTCCTGACCGTATCGAAGCAGGAACCTATCTGGCATTAGCAGCTGCAGCAGGAAATGGTATCAAAGTGAAAAATGTGATTTTTGAACATTTGGAAAGCTTTATAGCAAAATTGCAGGAAATTGGCGTCCATATGAAAATCAGCGAAGATGAAATCGAAGTTTACCCCTCAAAAGAATTAAAAGCCGCAAATATCATGACCTATCCTTATCCAGGATTTGCCACAGATCTGCAGCAACCACTCACTGCGTTGCTATTGATGACCGTAGGCACTTCAGAAATCATCGATACGATCTATGCGAAACGGGTGAATCACGTGCCTGAATTAGCTCGAATGGGCGCTGATATTACCGTGGAAGGAAATATGATCATCGTGAATGGTCCAAATAAACTTCACGGGACAGAAGTCGTGGCTTCCGATCTTCGGGCAGGTGCTTGTTTAGTGATTGCCGGACTATTAGCAGAAGGAACAACGACGATTTATAACGTAGATTATATCTTACGCGGTTATGATCATATTATCGAGAAACTAACAGCCTTAGGGGCATCAATCGAAATGACAGAGGAAGTGGGAGCTGAATGAGCGATTATTTGACAATGGCAGAACTAGAGAACAAAACGTTAAAAGAAGTTTATAGTTATGCCAAAGAATTTAAAATTCCTTATTACAGTAAGATGAACAAAAAGGAATTATCTCTAGCTGTGATTCGTGCACAAGCTGAGAAACAAGGATTTTATTATATGGAAGGGATATTAGATATCGTTGGTCAAGATGGTTACGGTTTTTTACGGCCAATTAATTATGGACCAAGTGCAGAAGATATCTATATTTCTGCCTCACAAATCAGACGATTCAGTTTGAGAAATGGGGACAAAGTGGCAGGAAAAGCCCGTCCACCTAAAGAATCGGAACGTTATTATGGTTTGATGCACGTGGAAAGCGTTAATGGAAAAGATCCGGAAGAAGCAAAAGAACGTCCGCATTTTCCAGCCTTAACACCTCTTTATCCGCAAAGACAGCTTCAACTGGAAACAACACCGCAAAGACTATCTACCCGAATGATCGATATCTTCTCTCCAATCGGTTTTGGTCAGCGTGGATTGATCGTCGCACCACCAAAAGCAGGGAAAACTTCTGTATTAAAAGAAATCGCAAATGGTATCACCGAAAACTATCCGGAAGTAGAATTGATCGTTCTACTGATTGATGAACGACCGGAAGAAGTAACGGACTTAGAACGAAGCGTGAAAGGCGACGTGGTATCTTCTACATTTGATCTGCAGCCGCAAAACCATACTCGAGTTTCTGAATTAGTATTGGAACGCGCAATGCGTTTAGTCGAAGATAAACGAGATGTCGTTATCTTGATGGATAGTATTACCAGACTTGCTCGGGCCTATAACTTAGTCGTTCCACCAAGCGGACGTACATTGAGTGGCGGGATTGACCCAGCCGCGTTGTATAAACCTAAGAAATTTTTCGGGGCGGCAAGAAACATCGAAGAAGGTGGCAGTTTGACGATTTTAGCGACCGCTTTAGTCGATACAGGAAGCCGCATGGATGACGTGATCTATGAAGAATTCAAAGGAACTGGAAATCTAGAATTACAACTTTCACGCGAGTTATCCGAACGTCGGATCTTCCCAGCCATCGATATCAAAAAATCAGGTACCCGAAAAGAAGAATTATTGATGCCAAGTGAAGAACTAGAAGAAATTTGGAAACTTCGAAAAAATATGACTGGAGATTCATTAGAATATACGGAACAACTGATCCGCTTTTTGCGTAAAACAAAAAACAATCAGCAATTTTTCAAAGAATTTCAAGATGTCTCCTTTGGTAAAAAAAATCCGACCAGAAATCTGAAAAGATAATTGCAACCTTGACTGAAACATGTTAAGATGTTAATGTTGTAAATCGACAAATCAACTCTGGTTCAGCAAATGGAGCAGGGCAAAGGAGCGAAAAATCATGAAAGAAAACATCCATCCAGATTACCACCCAGTAGTATTCATGGATTCAACAACTGGTTTCAAATTCTTGTCAGGTTCAACAAAAACTTCACAAGAAACAGTTGAATGGGAAGACGGTAATACATACCCAGTCATCCGTGTCGAAGTAACTTCTGACTCACATCCATTCTACACTGGACGTCAAAAATTCACACAAGCAGACGGACGTGTGGACCGTTTCAACAAAAAATACGGTCTCAAAGACGCAAACGCTGCGGAATAATTCTAACTTGGTTAGAACGTTGGTTTACCAACGGTTTAGAGATGTTTTCCTTCTCGGGGGGGGCATCTCTTTTTTTGTGCTTGAATGCCATTTGAAAAAGTTATCAGATAGACATGAACTTTGCGAAGTGATTCCGTTTTTTATCTGTAACATGGACGTATACATTTATTGTAGTTTTAATGTCGGTATGATCCATTCGCTTTTGAATTTCTTTGATTGAGGTACCTGTTTCCAACAGCAAACTGCAGTGAGTCATGAACCGTCATATGATCTAAATCATGTTTCCTTATGTCTCAAATTTGGTTAGGAGTACGCGAGGAATTCCCACTTTGTCCGCTACTTGCTGTTGTATCTAACCTTTGTCTAGACGAGTTTCTTTTACAGAATTTCCTAATTCCTCATGTGTTAATCGATCTATAGTGACCTCTATTTCATATTTAGTTTTCAAAGAACGATAAAGTACGTATTTAAGTGTATGTAAATATACCAACAAATAGTCACACGTCAATATAAAAAGTATGAAAATAAGTACAATATTTATTCAGTATTATGGTATGATTTTGATAGTTAAAAGTTTGGAGACATAGAAATTATAAAACCATATGCGATTGAAATAGGTGTAAGAATCAAGAAAACAAGGACAAATTTAGGATACAGCATGTCGCAATTTGGAGAATTAATTAGCGACTATCCAAAAATGACTGTAAATAATTGGGAGAGTGGAATCAATCTGCATCAAAATGACTAATGATTATTTGAAAGATTGTTTGTGACAAGTTCGACCTGAAGAGACAGTGAGAAATGTTGGCATGCTAGTCTGTAACGGGATATTTTTAAGCTTTTAATGCTTATAGTTGGCCTTCTGTTAGAATGGGACAGCATAGTGGCACGCCACTATACAACAGGCAAAATACCCAAGAAGGGTGAGTCGATTGGGGCAATATCATTCTTGGAAATTTGCCTAGTAGAATGTGTAAACTTGACTAAAAGTTGAATTAATATGATAAAATTAAGTATCATTTGTCAAAGAGATAGTTTCTAGAAAATGAATTGTGAATAATGTATTTTCTGAAGTATTTTTGATAATGATTCAACGAAATTCGAATAAGTTGTTCCAATCATTTTGGTATATGACCATTATCTTGGTGTGCGAATATTTTCCTTGTATAGGAAAAAA
>NZ_BJLL01000085.1:0-7209 GCF_007996925.1 Enterococcus sp. NBRC 3427
TCGAAAATTCCATCTTTACTCAGGGAAATATATTTATTTGATTTCAAGTAAATCAGTACCCTCAGTGACTGTATTTTCAGCTACTATATTTACTTCTGAATAATCCGAAGTATTGGTTACAATAATCATTGTTGTATCATCAAGACCTTCTTTCTCAATCATTGAACGGTCAAATGCTCCAAGAATATCGCCTTTTCTAACTTTTTGATTAGTAGTAACTTTTTGTGTAAATCCTTTTCCTCCCATTGATACAGTATCAATACCAATATGAATTAGAACTTCAGCACCATTATTTGATTTAATACCATAAGCATGTCCAGTTTCAAACGTGAGTTGAATAGTACCATCTACTGGAGAATGGACCGTGTTTCCATTTGGTTTAATGGCAATCCCTTTTCCCATAGCTTCTGATGAAAAGACTGGATCATTTACTGAAGAAAGACTAATCACTTTACCAGAAATGGGACTAACAATTGTTTCTGATGAAACTTTTGTTTGTGTTGATTCAACATCAGTAGATATTGGATCTGTTGTTGCTACTTTTGAAGAATTAACTGGTGTTTGTTCAGCAATTTCTTCTGCTTTAAAGATACCAGCAGCTTTTGTTTTACCGTAGAAGTAAGTAATTGCAAAAGCAACTACAAAGCTAATCAATTCACACAATACGTAAAATGGAATAGATGTTGCATTAATTGAAAGAAATCCCAAGAAACCTGCTGAACCAAGTGAAACAGCAACTACTTTAAGTAATCCTGCTACTGCTGTAGCAATTCCTGAACCAATTAAAGCACAAAAGAATGGAAAGCGGTATTTTAAGTTAACTCCGAACAAGGCAGGCTCTGTAATTCCAAGAAGTGCTGAGACACCCGCAGAGGAAGCAAGACTTTTTGTCTTAGAATTTTTAGTTAAGAACCAAATGGCAAATGTTGCAGCACCTTGAGCAACGTTTGCCATAGATGCAACTACAAAGATAAAGTCTCCATGTCCGATACCATTTGTCCACGCTGAAAGTAATTGAGTTTCAATAGCTGGAAATGATTGATGTAAACCAGTCATGACTATAAGTGAATATGTTCCTCCAAAAATACCCATTCCAATAAATCCAGTAGTGTTATATAGCCAAACAATAATGTCTGTAATTCCATTAGACAACAATAACATTACAGGGCCAATAACTGTGAAAGTCAAAAATCCAGTAATCATTACTGATAATAATGGCGTGAATGTAAAGTCAATAGATGATGGCAATTTTTTATGAAAGAATTTTTCTAATATAGATAATATCCAAACAGCTGCTAAAACTGGAATAACTTGATAAGCATAGTTTGTTTGTGAAACATGATAACCAAAAATATTCCAATATTCAGTTGAGCCACCAAGATCTGGTGTTGTCATGATCATACCAATTGCAGCACCAAGAAATTGGTTTGCTCCAAAACGTTTAGCAGCTGAAATACCTACTAAAATTGGTAAGAACATGAATGGTGCAGCGGACATCAGTTGGATCATTGAGGAAATACCTTCAATCGCAGGATACATTTCTTCAATTGATTTTGGTCCAAAAAGTCCAGCAGCTGTTAAAAAGTTTTGTAATGCCATTAATAAACCACCTGCAACAAGGGCAGGTATAATTGGAACAAAAATATCTGATAATAATTTAATTAATGCCATAATGGGGTTGAATTTTTTATCTTTACTAGCAATTTGTTTTAAATCATCTGTTGAAATTTCCGAAAGTCCAGTTTTTTTGATAAGTTCGTCATAAACGAAATTAACATCACCTGCACCGATAATCACTTGATATTGTCCATCAATTTTAAATGTGCCTTTCACATCTGGATTTTCGTCTAAAGCTTTTTGATTCACTTTCGTGTCATCTTTTAGTACGAGACGAAGACGTGTAGCGCAGTGTGCAGCTGCAATAAGGTTATCTTTTCCGACCGCTTGTATTACGTCGGAAGCTACTTTACTGTAATTCATTCGAATCACTCCTTTTTTATTTTTACGTGAAAACGGTTCACTGAAATGCAAATTTATTTTAGCATATCTTAAAAATATGTCAAACGTTTGTCATATATTTTATTTTTTTAAATGAAATGATTGATTTTTCAACGGAAAACGTTTACCATACTAGTTGTAAAAAGATAAATTGAAGGAGTAAAATATGAACTTACCTCGAGAAATACGATATCGTGCTTATTCTGATTGGACTAAAGATGAGATGGATAAAATTAAGGATAATGTAAAACGATCACCTTGGCGTGCTAGCTATCATATCGAACCTAAAACAGGATTGTTAAACGATCCTAATGGTTTTTCTTTTTTTAACGGAAAATATACGCTTTTTTATCAAAATTGGCCATTTGGAGCTGCTCATGGGTTGAAAGAATGGGTACACAATGAATCAGATGATTTAGTTCATTTTCATGTAACAGGAGCAGAACTTCTTCCAGACACAAAACGAGATAGCCACGGCGCTTATTCCGGTTCTGCATATGAAATAGAGGGGAATCTATTCTTACTCTATACAGGAAACCTTCGAAATGAAAATTGGGAACGTGATACACTTCAAATCGGAGCATGGATGGATAAAGACTACAACATTACGAAAGGTGAGAATGTTCTTATTCATAAACCTGCTGATGTAACTGATCATTTTCGTGATCCACAAATGTTTAATTATGAAGGACAATTATATGCGATTGTTGGAGCACAAAATTTAGAAAAATCAGGCTTTATCAAACTTTACAAAGCGGATGACAATAACGTGGAAACATGGGAGGAAGTTGGCAACCTTGATTTTGGCGGCACTGGTTCAGAATACATGATTGAGTGTCCAAATCTAGTATTTGTAGACAAAAAACCTGTTCTCATTTATTGTCCTCAAGGGTTGGATAAATCTGAGCTAAATTATGGGAATATCTATCCGAATACTTTTAAGATCTGTCAATCGCTTGACATAGAAAAAGTAAAACTTGTGGGCGCTTCAGAAATTCAAAATCTTGATTATGGATTTGAAGCGTATGCGACTCAAGGATTCAATACTCCTGATGGTCGTGCTCTGATTGTCAGTTGGATTGGACTACCTGATATCGATTATCCAACTGATAAGTATGATTATCAGGGAGCAATGAGTCTTGTAAAAGAACTTTCAATAAAAGATGGTAAACTTTACCAATATCCAGTAGAAGCTATTACATCATTACGTGCTAGTTCTGAACAATTTACAGCAAAAGCAGAAACAAATAATACTTATGAGCTTGAACTAACTTTTCCTCCAAATCAGAAATCGGAGTTACTTCTTTTCTCTGATAGTAAAGGAAATGGACTTAGCTTGATTGTAGATACCAAAGAAGGAAAAATTATTTTAGATCGCAGCAAAGCAGGCATTCAATATGCCACTGACTTTGGTACGATTCGTGAATGCTCAATTGATACTAAAGAAACAACTGCTAACATTTTTGTAGATAACTCAATCATTGAGATTTTTATTAATAAAGGAGAAAAAGTGTTTACTAGTCGTGTATTCCCTGAAAATCACCAAAATGGTATTCAAATCAAATCAGGCGAACCGACTGGAAAATACTTTGAATTAAAATATTAAAATGGTAGCAAAATTAACTGATGTCGCTGAATTAGCTGGAGTTAGCCCAACAACCGTTTCACGCGTCATTAATAATAAGGGATATTTATCAGAAAAAACAAAACAAAAAGTTCATGAAGCTATGAAAACTCTTGGTTATAAACCAAATAATTTAGCACGTGGACTTCAAGGAAAGTCACCTCAGCTTATTGGTCTTATTTTTCCTAATATTAGTAATATCTTTTACTCTGAACTCATTGAGTATCTCGAAATCGAGTTATTTAAACATGGATATAAAACGATTATTTGCAATAGTCAAAATGATCCTGCTAAAGAGAGAGAATACATTGAAATGCTTGAAGCCAACCAAGTTGATGGCATAATCTCATCAAGCCATAATCTTGGAATTGCTGATTATGAGCGTGTGAGAGCACCTATTGTTGCTTTTGATAGAAATTTAGCTCCTAATGTTTCCATTGTTTCTTCAGATAACTTTGAAGGGGGAAAACTTGCAGCTAAGACTTTACAAAAAAATGGTTGTCAAAATACCATTATGATTACAGGAAATGATAACACGGATTCTCCCACAGAATTACGTGCACTAGGTTTTTCTTTTCAAAATCCAAATGGAAAAATTTTCAAAATTCCTAATAATCTGTCTACTATCCGTCGTGAAATGGAAATAAAGTCAACTATTATAAATCACAAACCAGATGGTATTTTTGTTTCTGATGATTTAACAGCCATTCTCACTATGAAAATTGCTCATCAACTTAAACTTAATATCCCAAAAGATTTAAAAATTATTGGATACGATGGTACCTCTTTCATTGAGAAATTTTTCCCACAATTGACAACAATAAGACAACCAATTGATGAAATTGCAAGTCTTATTGTTGATATTCTTCTGAAAAAAATTAAAGGCGAAAAGACAAATAAGGATTATATTTTACCAATCTCAATACTTTCTGGAGAAAGTATTTAACGTCAAATTAATTTTTTAATGTCTATAAAATCCGTTAGAAAATACAATTTGTAGATATCCAATTGATTTGTAAACAAAAAGGAGTTGTCAACTAAGCCACTCCTTTTTGTTGTAATTTTTCCCAATAAGAAAGTCTACTACTTTAGGAAGATAATAGTAAGATAGAAATGTTGCCCCCAAAATTATTATCCAGCTGGATATAATTAATCAAATAAAAAGGATCAAAAATGTAGTGACCCCCAAAAGTTAGACTTTTTTGGAGTGGAGAAATCCACTCCTTTTTTCATGCTCTAAAATGATATTTTTACACAACCGTAACGGTTGTTTTACGAAATTGGACGGGACTTTGCCAGTTTAATTTCTGTTTTATCCGTTCATTATTGTAGTAATAGATATAGCTATCGATGGCTGATTTTAATTCCTCGAAATAGTTATAAACTTTCCCGTGAAAAATCTCTTGTTTTAATAAGCCAAAAAAACTGGTAGCGTCAAGAATCTTGTGTAAATGAAATGCCTCCGTACATATAATATGATGCTATTTTTGTATTTACTTTTACTGTTTTTCTTAGGATTAGGGGGAGTAGGTACTGCTATTTTGGATGACTATAAGTGGTCGTTGTTTAGTGGAATTTGTAGGAGAATGAAAAAAAGTGCAACTGTTGAGTCTTATGAATGCTGGAAGAAGGAAATGAATGTGTAGAGGTATACAAAAGAGCCTAGCAATAGATACTAGGCTTTTTCCTATGGCTTTAAAATGTATACAGGTGGAATATGAATGTTGTTTGGACGATCACCGTTTCTGTCAGATAAACGTTGGAAAGCGCCGTGTAGACCTTCTACCAAATGACTGGATAGCAATAAATTGTGCCAATTTGTTACGATTTGATTTAATTTATTTAATCGATTCTGTTTTTCATTAAGTTGATCATCCATGTAAATATTTAGTACGTTTGTTAGGTATTGTGCCCACATTTTTAATGGTGTTAGTATCAAATCTTAGACAGCTTTTCGTAGAGACAAGAATAAATTAAACTTATCTACGAGAGGATGAATTTTTATGACCCGATATGAAGAAAATTTTAAACAAATGATTATTGAACTGAATCAAACTGGACGTTCTGTTCGAGGGTTAGCGAAAGAATATGGCTTATCTGAAGCAACGATTCACAAATGGAAGAATTTATATTTACCTGATCAGTCCACAGGACTGACTGGAAAAGAAGTAGCTGAACTGAGAAAAGAAAATGCTCGTTTAAATGAGGAACTTGAAATCTTAAAAAAAGCCGCAGCCATATTTTCTCGGAAAACCTAAATTCGCTTGTTCAATTTATTGAAAAATGGTGTAAGGATTACACTGTTTCTTTGTTGTGTCGGTTATTAGAAATCCCTAGAAGTGTCTATTATTTTTATAAGAATAAACCGTTGACAGCTACAGAAATCAGAAATAATAAGTTGAAAAAGAAGATTTCAACAATTTTTTTTACGAATAAACAACGCTATGGTGCCACAAAGATCCATCAAGTTTTATTAAAAGAAGGGATTTCAGTATCTCTTAAACATGTCCAAAAGCTAATGAAACAATTAAATTTAAGGTCAATTGTAGTTAAAAAATATAGACCTCAAAGGTCTAATAAACCGATCATTTTAAAAGAGAATCTCTTAAATCAGGACTTTTCTACTGAAACGATCTGTGAGAAATGGGCAGCTGACATTACGTACATTCCTACTAAGAAAAATGGTTGGTGTTACTTATCTTCAATCATGGATTTACACACGAAAAAAATTATTAGTTATACATTTTCAAAACGAATGACTGTGGATTGTGTCATTCAAACATTGAATAAAGCAAAAATACATTATCACATTCCAGAAGGAATGATTCTAGACACTGACTTGGGCAGCCAATACACAGCAAGAGAAGTGGAACAATGGCTTAAAACCAACAAAATAAGGCATTCTTATAGTAGAAAAGGAACACCTTATGATAATGCTGGAATCTAATCTTTCCATGCCTCATTGAAAAAAGAAGAAGTCTACACGACTAGCTACTCAGATTTTGAAGAAGCAAATCGAGCGCTATTTAGCTACATTGAAGGATTTTATAACCGAAATCGAATCCATAGCTCGATTCACTATCTAACCCCACAGGAATTTGAAGAATTAGCAAAAGAAAAAATGGCTTAACCGTCTCTACTAAAATGTGTCCAAGATATTGACTCAAATCCACTTTCGTACTTAATTTTGCGTATTTGAAAATTCTTCTTTTAGAGTACTTTTATTACGATACTAGTATGATATATATCTATAGCAAACAGTTAAAATCTTCCTAAAATAAGCGAATAGCATTCCTAAAACCTATAAAATTTTTAGATGAAGCGACAAGTGGACAATTAATAAACTACTTGAACATGAAATTATGGATCACCTTTCAAATTTAGAAAATGGAATTCTTATACTTATTGCGCAACATTTATTGATTGCAAAATTATGTGACAAAAAGAACTAGTAGAAGAAGGAATAATGGCTTGATAATAAAGTACTACCTATTAAAGGTAGTACTTTATTTAATTTAGTATAAATTAACATACTACTATATTTTAGGTTTCATATTATATAAATTAATAATATACTACCATTTGTT
>NZ_BJLL01000086.1:0-7194 GCF_007996925.1 Enterococcus sp. NBRC 3427
AAAGGAGAGATCGTGACATCGTCACGACCTCTTTTTTGACGATTATGATACAAAAAACACCATTTATGAATGAAATGCAAATAACGGCCGTTCTTGAGATATGATTTTAATTGGGAAAAACTTATCGATAAGGAGGTCTTTATGAAAAAAAGACTGTTATGGTGTTTGCTGTCTCTATCCCTAAGTTTAACAAGTCAACCAGTTTTTGCAGAAGAAACACAGCGTTCTCTGATCACAGGCGCACGTATGTACAAAAATATTTATGCGCAGACATCAGCGTTTGATTCTGCGTTCCCTGAAACAGAAGAACGGGCTTTGCAGCCAAGGTTTGGTTATTTTTGGTATTGTCCGTCATGTGATTACGAAAGTTGCTGGCATTTCTTCCATTCAACAGCTGCAGCTTTTGCTGTTACCCATGCTCAGAAATATGATGGGCATCATCCTGTCATTTATGAGGTATAGGTATGAACAAAAAAGAAAAATTAATCTCGTTGATCGTATTGGTTTGCCTTGTTCTTCTGGTCACTGTCATAGGCTATCAGAAATACCATGAGAACATCAGACCTACTAAAGAGTCTTCCCCATCCTCAACCGTTGAAACAGAAACAATAAATAGTCAGACAGAATAATTTTTTAGTTTAAAGAGGTGCAATGGGTCGAAAGAGGGGTATCTGAACAATAGAACGTTTGTCATTAAGAAAGTTCGGTTTTTCACTTGATGTAATCGCTGAGAAAACATTTTTTTATAAAAAAATATCGAAAAACTCTAGCGTTTTTGTAAACGGTATGATATACTATAGGAGTAGTTTTTGTTCGGTAATCTGTGGTAGCTTGTTTCAAATAAACATCTTCCAGATATACACCATTCAAGTAATTGCAAAATATGTGTTGAAACACAAGGAGGATTTTTATTATGGAAACAGGTACAGTAAAATGGTTTAACTCAGAAAAAGGATTTGGATTCATCACTGCAGAAAACGGAAACGATGTATTCGTTCATTTCTCAGCTATCCAAGGCGACGGATTCAAAACTTTAGAAGAAGGCCAAGCAGTAACTTTCGACGTTGAAGAAGGTCAACGCGGACCTCAAGCAACAAACGTTACTAAAGCTTAATTCACCCATACTAAAAATAAAAGTCCAGACATTTACGTGTCTGGGCTTTTTTGTCTTTTTTTCCTTAAAAAGCGATGAGAGTATTTTTCTGCACTTTGTAGTATAATTTCAAAAGAACATTAGAGGCAGGAGAAGAGGAAGATATTTTGAAACCAAGAACTTATGCAGTCGTTGATATCGAGACGACTGGGACGAATCCAAAAGAAGATCGGATCATCCAATTTGGCTGCGTCATGATTGAAGCTGGTCGGATTACTTCACGTTTTTCGATCGATATTCATCCAGGGCGGAAGATTTCAAAACAAATCCAGCATTTAACAGGGATCACGAATCAACGCGTCCAAAAAGCGCCTTATTTTGAAGATGTCGCCCAAACGATTTACAATCTTTTGGCAGACACCATATTTGTCGCGCATAATATTTATTTTGATTATAACTTTTTGAACCATGAACTCATGCGATGCGGACTTCCTAGTTTGAAGATACCGGGCATCGATACCGTAGAACTTGCACAAATTTTCTTGCCGACGGAACCAAGTTTTCGCTTAGCTGATTTGTCAGAAAGCCTTGGATTTATTCATGAGAATCCTCATCAGGCGGATAGTGATGCCGAAGTGACAGGTCAGCTTCTTTTACTGATCGAAGAACGAATGAGGAAATTGCCGATCATCACATTAGAGCAGATTGCACGATTGAGTAGCCATACAGGAATGGATACGAGTCGTTTCATTTACCACGTGCTTGAAGAAATGAAAGAAAACCCGGAGCCCCTTGATCTCTCATTAGAAATCGTCGATGGGCTAGCTTTGCAGAAAAAAGAAGTGGAATTATTCACATCCGTCCATTATGGCGAGCGGACATATCCAAGAAAAAAACAAGCAAAAGAAAAAATGTTTGGTAAAACACTGATGTATCGAAAAGAACAGAACAGGCTGATGAATGCTGTCTACGACCATTTCACAAAAGATGAATCAAAAGATTTGATGATCGAAGCAGCTACAGGAATGGGTAAAACGATTGGTTATCTGTTGCCTTTGAGTTATTTGGCTACACCTGAAAAACCAGCTGTCATCAGCACCGTTTCGCTTGTTTTGCAGCAGCAGATCATGGAAAAAGACATTCCATTACTGAATCAATTGCTAGATCAGCCGATACAACCTGTGATTATCAAAAGCTATCGCCACTATATTGATTTACAGCGTTTTAAAGGTACACTTGTGGAACCGCCGGGACAAAAACAATATGCTTTGTACCAAATGGCTGTCTTAGTTTGGCTAACACAAACGAAGACCGGTGATTTGGATGAATTACATTTAACTAATCTGAACCATGCATTCTTTGCAGATGTCGCGCACAGAGGCACCGGGTTTTTAGCAAGGAATCAGTCGTTTTACAAACAAGACTTTGTGCGTTTCTTGCAAAAGAAAATCAAACAAAGCAATTTTTTGATTGTCAACCATGCATTTTTAGTACAAGAAACACAGCGAAAAGAACCATTGCTTCCAGCTAGTCCTTATTTGTTGATTGATGAAGTGCATCATTTGCCGGAAATTGCTGAAAAAGTAAATGATAAACGACTAAGTATTAACTACTTCCATAAACAAATCCAGCAGCTGGAAGAGCCGAATCAGTTATTTGACCGCATACAAAGTTATTTGCCGAAGGAACATGAAGCCTTACGCTGGTTGTCGATTTATCGAGAAGAACTATCTGCGCTATGCGAAGCGCAGATTTGCGTGGCAGAGGGATTAATGAACTTAGTAAGCAGCAAACAACCTAACGGACAATATCCAGAAGAAGTCATGATGACAAAAGAAATGTTGGATCAGCTGCCACTGGAATCTGGGACAGCAATGGATCATCTGCAACTTTTCTATCAAGAAATCCAACAACTACAATCACAAATGCGCTTGACTTTTGAGATTATCCAAGAAAGTTGGACCAACCAGATGCGGATCGATTTAGCAAGTTTATATAGCTTATTTGATCAATTAGACAAGCAATACTTGCTGATGGACCAATGGCTAGAAGACTGGCGAGATCATTTGATCCATTGGTTCGTTCCCGGGAATACAGCACAGCAGATGATTTTTCATCTCCATGATTTTCAAGCGGCGATGTTGCCGTCAACTGTGTGGTATCCTCGATATGACCATATTCTTTATATTGGAGGAACGCTGAAGATCGGACCTAATCGACAGTATCTCTCTAAACGACTTGGCATTGAAGCAGCACCTCTTAAAGTGATTGCTTCTCCTTATGATTACGAGAAACAGGCAAGAATCTATGTGCCGAAAGAAGCACCTGCAGTCCATCAAGTCAGCAATCAAGCATATATCGATTATTTAGAAGCAGCACTCACTGGATTGATTGAACAAGAAGATCGGCCGATCCTTGTTTTATTCACTTCTCATGATGTTTTGCAAAAGGTATATCAGAAAATGCATTTGTCTATGCTAGAAAAAGGACGTGAAATTCTTGCTCAAGGATTTGGAGGAAGTCGGGAAAAACTTTTGAAACGCTTCATTTTGTCAGAAAAAAGCGTATTATTTGGTGCTGACAGCTTTTGGGAAGGCGTAGATTTACCTGGAGATGCTTTGCAGATCGTTGTAGTCACACGTTTACCCTTCGACAACCCGTTACGTCCGATGGTCAAAGCTAGGAATGCTTATCTGGAATCAGAGGGAATCAATCCTTTTTATCAGGAATCCGTGCCTAAAGCAGCTTTGAAGTTACGCCAAGCATTAGGTCGTTTGATAAGGACGGAGACAGATCGTGGCGTATTACTTATTTTGGATCGGAGATTAGTCACTGCAAAATATGGTGCACGAATCATCCATGCATTACCGAAAAAAGTACCGATAAAAGAGCTAGCTATGGATGAAATCTATCAGGATATCCATGAATTCTTAAAGAAAAATGAAGAAGGAAGTTAAAGGTGCCGTCTTTTTTCATCATTAAAATCTGCTATAATGAAAAGGAATGAAGATAAAGGAGCGACGACCCTTGAAGAAAAAACAGACAAAGGAAAAAACGGTTAATCGCGTGTTGCTTGGCTTGATCGTATTTTTATTAGCGGTCATCGTGATCAGCTCGATTTTTTACTTGCGTTCTAGTCGTCCGGCGGTCCAGGCGAAAAAAGAAGCAGTAGAAATCGCAAAGAAATATGCAAATCTCGAGGAAGCCGATCATTTTTACTGGTTTACTCGAAAGAAAACGTACTTTTCATTGACGGGTACGAATGATAAAGGAAAAGAAATCGCCGTTATCATTCCTAAATCTGGTGAAAAAGTAAAAGTATTGGATCAAACGAAGGGATTGACTGAAAACGAAGCGAAACAAACAATTGCTGCAGCTCATCCTGAAATCCAAATCGAAAAAGCAGCTTTAGGAATGTACGATGATCAGCCTGTATGGGAAGTAGTAGGAAAAGAAACAAATGGAAAATTGAATTATTACCTGATTGGTTTTGAATCAGGAGATGAAGTCAAGACAATCAAGGGAATTTAATAGGTAAAGGAATGAATGGGATGGAGTTATCAAAAAGAACGAAACGATTAGAACCATCTGTTACTTTGGCAGCTGCGGCAAAAGCCAAGGCGTTAAAAGCAAAAGGAAGAGATGTGCTGAGTTTGACTGTGGGAGAACCGGATTTTGCGACACCAGAAAACATCCAAGAAGCAGCAATCGAAGCAATCCGCAACGGAAAAGCTAGCTATTATACACCAACAGCAGGAATCCCAGAACTTCGGCAGGCGATCGTTGATTATCTGAAGAAAAATGATGGACTTGTCTATGAATCTTCACAAACGGTCGTAACAGATGGCGCGAAATTTGCTTTGTATACACTTTTTCAAACAATCCTGGACCCGCAAGATGAAGTCATCATTCCTGTGCCTTATTGGGTCAGTTACGGCGAGCAAGTGAAACTGGCAGAAGGCCTGCCTGTCTTTGTGAAAGGGAAAGAATCTAATAACTGGAAAGTTACTGTTGAACAGTTAGAACAAGCACGTTCAGGAAAAACAAAAGCCGTGATCATCAATTCGCCATCGAATCCGACTGGAATGATTTATAGCAAGAATGAACTGCAGGCAATTGGTGAATGGGCAGTAAAAAATGATATTTTGATAGTTGCTGATGATATTTATGGTCGTTTAGTTTATAATGGCAATGAGTTTACTCCAATTGCAACGATTTCAGAAGCAATCAAAAATCAGACCATTATCATCAATGGCGTGTCTAAGACATATGCGATGACAGGCTGGCGCATCGGTTATGCGGTTGGGAATCCTGAAATTATCAATGGAATGATCGCTGTTGCTTCCCAATCAACTAGCAATCCGACAGCAGTCAGTCAATATGCAGCTGTTGAAGCATTGAAAGGTGAGCAAGACACAGTGGAAGAAATGCGGAACGCCTTTGAAGAACGCCTGAATACGTTATATCCGCTTGTGGCAGAACTGCCAGGTGTTTCTCTTGAAAAGCCGCAAGGAGCTTTCTATCTTTTTCCTAATGTAAAAGAAACGCTACGCATGTGTAAGTATGAAAATGTCACACAATGGGTAGAAGATCTTTTAGAAGAAACAGGGGTAGCACTTGTGACTGGCGAAGGCTTTGGGGCACCAGAAAATGTCCGCATGAGTTATGCGACTGATCGTGCTACGTTAGAAGAAGCGGTACGCAGAATCAAGCAATTTATTGAGAGTAAAAGTCAAAATTAATCCTGAAGAAATTCAAGGAATATAAAAGGAGAGTCATACGTGGAACAAATTCAAATCATCGATTCGAAAAACCATGTGGGAGAAACAGTAACAATCGGCGCTTGGGTCGCAAATAAACGATCAAGCGGAAAAATCGCATTTTTACAATTAAGAGACGGAACAGCCTTCTTCCAAGGGGTAGTTGTAAAAAGCGAAGTGCCAGAAGAAGTTTTCCAAACAGCTAAAAATCTGCACCAAGAAACATCCGTGCTAGTAACTGGAGAAATCCGTGAAGACAGCCGTTCAAAATTCGGTTATGAAATCGGGATTACAAATGTGGAAGTAGTAAGCGAGAGCCACGATTATCCAATCACACCAAAAGAACACGGAACAGATTTCTTGATGGATCATCGTCATTTATGGCTACGTTCTTCAAGACAACATGCAATCATGCAAATCAGAAATGAAATCATTCGTGCAACGTATGAATTCTTTAATCAACATCATTTTGTCAAAATCGATCCGCCAATCTTGACTGGTTCAGCACCAGAAGGCACAACAGATCTATTCGAAACAAACTACTTTGATCAAAAAGCCTATTTATCTCAAAGTGGCCAATTATATATGGAAGCTGCTGCTATGGCTTTCGGAAAAGTCTTTTCATTCGGTCCGACTTTCCGTGCTGAAAAATCAAAGACACGCCGTCACTTGATTGAATTCTGGATGATCGAACCAGAAATGGCCTTCACTCATCAAGAAGAAAGTTTAGAAGTACAGGAGCAATATGTAGCCTTCTTAGTACAAAATGTTTTAGATCATTGTGAATACGCATTGGATGTACTAGGACGAGACAAAGAAGTCTTAAAAACTTATACAAAATTGCCATTCCCTCGTATTACTTACGATGATGCAATCGAATTACTGAAGAAAAATGGATTTGATGACATCGAATGGGGCGAAGATTTTGGTTCACCTCATGAAACGTTCATTGCGAATTCATTCGAACAACCTGTCTTTATCCTAAACTATCCAAAAGCCATCAAGCCATTCTACATGAAACCACATCCAACAAGAGAAGACGTGGTGATCTGTGCAGATATGATCGCACCAGAAGGCTACGGTGAAATCATTGGCGGAAGCGAACGGGCAACGGACTATGATTTCTTGTTAGAACAAATCCGTGATCACGGTTTGGATGAAAAAGAATATTCATGGTACCTTGATTTACGTAAATACGGTTCTGTTCCGCACTCTGGTTTTGGTCTAGGTCTTGAACGAACAGTCACTTGGATTGCTGGTATCGACCATGTGCGTGAAGCTATTCCATTCCCACGTTTGTTGAACCGAATTTATCCATAAGAAGTGATGAAAAAGCTGTTT
>NZ_BJLL01000087.1:0-7077 GCF_007996925.1 Enterococcus sp. NBRC 3427
TTTTGAACACCGTTTGTTCGAAATAAAGGACTGTGACACGATTTTTGTCACAGTCCTATTTGCTATCTGTTGTAAAATTGTATTCGACTCCGAATGAATCTTTTAGCCTTGCTTGATTGTCAGCTACCCATGTAAATTCCTTTTTGTAATCTTTTCCGATTAGATAAGTTTTTTTATTATCAGAATCGATTTCCACTTTTCCATTTTTGACTTTCCTGTTGAAACTTTGCAGTAATTCTGGATTATCAGTAGAAATAGTTTCGGAAGGAAAGTCTTCTTTAATCATTTCAGCCAGTAACAGTCGATCGGTTTCGCTTAACAATTTTGTTGGAGAGGTATTTAAATTTATATTTTGTTTAAATTCTTTACTGATTTCTAAATACCCATTATCTAAAATATAAGTTCCTCTAGTTTGTAAGGTTCCATTAGCTGTAATTTGTTCTATTGTGACATAAGTTATTTTATTGTAATTCGAATTGCAACCGCTGATTATGAATAATAATAACAAATGTGATGTATAAATAGTTCTTTTTAATAACTTTTTTTCATGTGATCCTCTCCTTAAATCTCTATTTTTCTAATATTTTACCATATTTATAAAATAATGGTAATATAATTGAAGTTTTGTTTGATGTGCATAAAAATTCTATTTATAAATCAGAGTGTAAAAATATAAATGGAGGTTTTTTATGATTAAAAATGTTTTTTTATCTAGTTGTTTTTTACTGTCCGTTGCTGTTTTTTTATTAAGTAATAACGGTGTCCATGCTGAAGCAAAAGATTTTAGCTATGGTGAGGATGTTCCTTCTCACATTGTAGAAACTACTATTTTTGATTTCAATCAAATGAAGTTTATCACTATTTCTCCGCAAGCTATATTGACACGTTATTGGACAAGTGGATGGACAACGACTGGAAATCCTGCTCCAGCTGTTGCATTCTTCCAATCCGGAGCCTATCGAGGTTGGCTTGGAAAATATAGGGAAATGCCTGTTTCAAATGGAACTCGAGGATATTATGAGGGATATTTTTATCACCATTCCTTACCTTTACCGATTCTTTCAAAAATAAATTTCAGGGAAGGAGATATATAAATGAAAAATTTTAAGAACTTATTTATTTTAACAATGGTTATATGGGGATTAACCGCTTTTTCACAAAAAATACATGCCGATACAAATGATTTAAGTGCTGAGCAAGTAATGAGTACTATCAATAGCAGAGGTAGTAAAGTTATCTACCATACAAGACGGTCGGCTACTTTAAGCGGTCTAACAAATACAATTATATATAATGATGGTATTTATTGTGGGCAATTATATTTACAAAGTTGGTCTTACGACAAAGATTTTGCTACAGGAAGATTCTGGTATGTAGGGATATACAGAGGGACGGTCAGATCGAATGGAGGATGTCCTATCGGTCGATTAAAGTCTTAATATGTGATAGGAGAATATAGATGGATGAAATAGCACTTTTTTAGTTCATCAAGAGTGTTTGAATACCTCTGCTTCGTGGGGAATTTTGGTATTTTCTATTATTGATAAGAAATATTGGGAGTCGTTACTAGATCAAGTAACGACTCCCAATATCGTAGATTCTTCATTTTGACTTAGATTTTGAGTTTGTTTATTGTTAGCTTGCTTTCATGCTACTTTTATTTTTTCTAATTCACATCAAATCGATAGGATAAAGGCTTTTCTTTGTTTTTGTTCTTTCGGTAAAGCCAGTAATCTAAAACCGCAGCAATACAAATACAAACAGGAGCATCTTCATCATTTGAGATATCCAGTACATAGTAATCTCCTGAAAAAAGCGTAGCTTTATCCATCTTCATGATTTGTTGATTGAAATGATGGATTTGATATTGATGATTATAGATATCACCTTGGACTGTCCAGTGAAGCCTACGAATATAATAAAAATCACCGGGCCAATTGAATATTTTCTGCATGGTTCCCACTTTTTCGAACTCCTTATACAGCTCAAAACGTGTACCGAATGTCAGGCTTATTTGCTTGATGTGGGCAACAAGATCGCCATTCATGGCATAAAGAGACAACGCATCGCCCTTTGTTCCCCAGCGACCAACCATCAAAAACAGGGAATGCCCTTTTTCGTTTTTGACGATTGTCCGAGTTGCACGTCCAAGCTGTTTTTCCTGAATGAAAAATTCTGACATCTATATCCCTCTTTTCTAGATAAAACTATAAGTCTTCTGCAATCGCGCGCAATATGGCTTTTCCTACGCCAGATTCAAGGTTCGTGTCCGTTGTATATTTAGCATAATCTTTTACTTCGATTTCTGCATTTCCCATTGCAAAACTGACTCCTGCCACTTGCAGCATGCTGACATCATTGAAATTATCACCAATCGTCATGACTTCTTCTAAAGAAATGCCACGCTCATGCGCGACATGGGCAACGGCAATCCCTTTTTGAGCGTTTTTATGGTTCACTTCAATATTGTTTTGACCAGAAGAAGTGACAGCTAAATCGCCTAAAAGAGAAATCTGCTTACCAACTGGTCCTAACACAGCAGGTCCTTCTGTATGAAAACAGATAATTTTCAAGACTTCCAGATTCTTTTCTTCCAAAATGGTACGAATACTGTCTACATATGTGATGTGCAGCAACTCCAGCTTAGCTGAGGCCATGGCAATCGCCATTTTATACGTAAGGTGAGGTAAATGGGTAGCGACCATGGAAGCAAAACTTTCGATCCGCTTCGCTTGATTTTCAGAATAAAGACCATCGTTGGTTGCTACTTCATAGTAAATACCGTTAGCGTCTAAAATATCCAAAACAGAGGTTGCTTGATTATTTGGGATGGATACGGTAAACAAGGAATTTCCTTCTTTATCAAATACTTGTGCCCCGTTCAAAGTGATCATCGCACAATCGATTCCTACTTCATCCAAAGCGGCGCGAGCTTCTTGATAGTTTCGTCCAGTAGCGACCATGAACTCAACGCCGGCATCGTTTGCAAAACGTATCGCTTCGGCATTTTCAGGAGAAACACTCATATGGGCATCTAATAATGTGCCATCCATATCTGATGCAATTAATTTGATCATAATGATTATCGTTCCTTTCTGCTTCTTGTTCCTAGTTTACCATATTAATCAAGTGCTGAGGGGGAAGATTGTCCCTTGTGATTGAAGAAAATGTGAGTTATTCTTTTTATTAGGAGGTGGAGGTTTTGAAAGAAATCATTCATAACAGTTGGCAAGAAGTTTTGTCCTCAGAATTTTCAAAAGATTATTATCTGCATCTAAGAGAATTTTTAAAGAAAGAATATGCGACCCAAAAGATTCATCCAGATATGTATCATATCTATGAAGCGTTGGAATTGACTCCTTATGAAGAAGTCAAAGTAGTGATCTTAGGACAAGATCCTTATCATGGAGAAAACCAAGCTCATGGATTATCTTTTTCTGTGCAGCCCGGCGTGAAGATCCCGCCATCTTTAAGAAATATCTACAAGGAGCTTCATGATGATCTTGGTATCGTACCTGTTCAACATGGAAACCTAGTATCATGGGCTAAACAGGGAGTCCTCTTACTCAACACTGTCCTTACTGTTAGGGAAGGGCAAGCTTATTCACATCGCGGGAAAGGTTGGGAAAGATTAACAGACACGATCATTGAAAAATTAAATGAACGAGAAAAACCAATCGTGTTTATCTTGTGGGGAAAACCGGCGCAAGAAAAAATCAAAATGATCGATAAGAGCCGTCATATCATCATTACATCTCCACACCCCAGTCCGCTATCTGCAAGCCGTGGCTTTTTTGGTTCCAAACCCTTCTCAAAAACGAATGATGCACTCCTTGCGTTAGGAGAAGAACCGATTGATTGGCAGCTGCCTGAAACAGTGTAATAAAACAGCGCTTTCCTGTTATAGCGCAGTTTGCCATGTATGTGAAAAACTTCATTTTTCCGGCATTTTTGACTGATACAGATAAAATAAACTGTTCTTTTTTTATGGAATAGTGTATGATAATACATATAAAAATGTCTGGAGGTCATCTTGTGGAATTGTTTGATAGTTTAAGATTTAAGATTGTTCGCCGTGGGATCAAAATCGTTTTCCCGGAAGCTACTGATGCTCGAATTTTAGGTGCAGCTGCCCGGTTGAAAGCAGAAGAACTGGTGGAACCCATTTTAGTAGGAAACGAAGAAGAAATAAGAAATGCAGCACATGCAAGAGGAATCAAAACATCTAGTTTTACGATCATTAGTCCTGATACTTATGATAAGTGGGATGAAATGGTAGATGCTTTTGTCGAACGTAGAAATGGAAAGGCATCCAAAGAACAAGCAGAAAAGATTTTAAAAGATGTAAATTACTTTGGCACGATGCTTACGTATATGGGTGTTGCAGACGGCATGGTCTCTGGAGCAATCCATTCGACTGGTGACACTGTTCGTCCAGCACTTCAAATCATCAAAACAAAACCTGGTGTCAGTCGGACAAGTGGTGCGATGATCATGGTACGTGGAAGAGACCAAGAAAAATACGTCTTTTCTGATTGTGCGATCAATGTGAATCCAACTGCACAAGAATTGGCGGAAATCGCTGTAGATTCTGCAAAAACAGCTGAACTGTTCGATATCGAACCAAAAGTGGCGATGATGAGCTTCTCGACAAAAGGTTCAGCGAAATCGCCAGAAGTAGACAAAGTAGTTGAAGCCACTAAAATCGCTAAAAAACTAGCACCGCAATATTTGATCGACGGCGAATTGCAATTTGATGCTTCTTATGTTCCTTCAGTTGCACAACTAAAAGCGCCAGATTCAGAAGTAGCTGGTCAAGCAACAGTCTTTGTATTTCCAGAATTGCAATCAGGAAATATTGGCTATAAAATTGCTCAACGTTTCGGTAACTTTGAAGCAATCGGACCAATCTTGCAAGGTTTGAACAAACCGGTTTCTGATTTGTCTCGTGGAGCAAATGAAGAAGACGTATATAAATTATCGATTATCACAGCAGCACAAACATTGATTGATTAACAAATACACACGGACTAGTCCAAAAACGGCAGCTGCTGTTCTTGACTAGTTCGTTTTTTTCTTTAAAAAAACTTCATTACGCGATATACTGGCAAAAAGAAAGAAGAGCGGGAGAAGATGAAAAATGATCGAACTATCAGGATTAACAATGACAGAACAATTTGCAGAGGCAATTGGTCATTCCGCCATGCCAGGTGATAATCTGATATTGACTGGTGATCTAGGTGCGGGTAAAACAACATTGACGAAAGGTATCGCCCAAGGACTGGGAATAACGCAAATGATCAAAAGTCCGACATACACGATTATTAGAGAATATAATCAAGGCAGGATTCCGTTGTATCACATGGATATTTATCGGGTAGCAACTAGCGGAGCTGACTTAGGGTTAGATGAATATTTTGAAGGAGATGGGCTTTCCGTTGTCGAATGGGGAAATCTATTAGAAGAAGCACTGCCAGAAGATTATTTGGAACTGATTTTAGAAAAAAGTGATACAGATTTAGAAAAGCGTTATGTGAAATTAGTCTCATATGGGGAACAAAGTGAAACATTCAAACAGCGAATCCTAGAAAAATGGGTTGAAAACCATGAGTGAAGAAATTGGAATCATCTTGCGGGAAGCAGTGCCAAAAGATGCAAAAGATATTCTTTCGATGATGGAACAAGTCAATAGCGAGACAGAATTTTTAGCTTTAGATGAAGCAGAACTTCTTTTACCCCCAGAAACTTTAGCAGAAGAGTTGGGTTATATGTACGAAAGCAACAATAATTTATTGTTGCTTGCTATCAATGAGGGGACGATTGTTGGAACAGCATCAGTCAAAGCAGACAGTCAATTTCGTTTATCTCACGTGGGAGAAGTCGGTATCAGTATCCTGCAGGAATATTGGGGAATGGGACTAGGTACTCTTATGTTAGAAGAAATCATCAATTGGGCGAAGGAAATGGGTGTACTTTTTCGATTGGAGCTGGATGTTCAAGTTCGTAATGAAAGAGCCGTACACCTTTACCAGAAAATGGGTTTCCAAATCGAAGCGGTCATGCCTAGAGGGGCAAGAACAGATTTAGGTGAATTTTTAGATGTATATAAAATGAGTTATTTGATTGAATAGAAAAAATAAGAAAAGAGTTAAGAAACTGTCAACCTTTTGGGAAGGCAGAAAAACGCACGAATGGACTGTGACAAAAGTCGTGTCGCAGTCCATTTTTTTGAGCTAATACTCAGGTCAAAACGCTGATTTCACAACCTCTTTGTGCGTTTCATAAGTAAATGATTGTTTTACTTTATAGTCACGAGTTTTTTCAATGGATCTGTCCCGAATTTTTTTTCTTGATAAAGCAGGATTTCCGCACACGCACGACTATCTTCCAATGCATCATGATGATGATCTAATTGGATGTTCAAATTTTCGCACACAGTGTTCAATCGATGATTTGGAAATTCAGGGAACAAGCGACGACTGCTTTTCACTGTACATAAAGAAAGATAATTAGGCTGTTCGAGGTGGTAATAATCTAAACAACCTGCTAAGACCTTTGTATCAAAAGCAGCATTATGTGCAACGACTAAACGATTTTTTTGAAAATATGGTTGGATAGTTTGCCAGACTTCTGGAAATTTTGGCGCATTGCGTACGTCTTCTTGATGGATTCCGTGAATTTGGACGTTTCGCCAGAAAAAAGGAGTTTCAGGCTGTATCAATGTATAGAATTCATCGACGATTTGGCTGTTTTTTACCATGACTAACGCAAGAGAACAAGCGCTATAAGGCTGATGATTGGCAGTTTCAAAATCCATGGCAACAAAATTCATTTCTGTAAAACCTCCTTGGGAAATTACTGTAACATACTTTTGAAAAAAACAAATAGTTTTAACAAAAAACATAGGATTTTTTATGTAGTTTTTGTAGAGAAAAGCTATTTTTTGAACTCATTCCTTGCGACTCGGAGTTAGACGAGAGGATCATGACTTCTCGGTATCAGCTCACAAAACGGCAAAATATGAGGAACTATTTTGCCGTTTTCTTTCTCTAATACTCAGATCAGGACGCTGATTTC
>NZ_BJLL01000088.1:0-6788 GCF_007996925.1 Enterococcus sp. NBRC 3427
CTTTTATGTCGCAATATAATTAAATATACTGTATTATTTGTAATGAAAACGAATATTTATAGAAAAAGTGAAGAAAAGAAATGCAATAGAGTTAAATAACATTATTATTTTTTGACTGTTTAAAGTGGTAGTAATAAATGGGTGCATATTTTATGTTAGGGAAGGTGGATCGTGTTGATAACTATTATCTTATTATCTGTCCAATATTTTTTGATGTGTAGTTTAAGTTTTAGAATACTTCGAGAAAAAAATAGAAAATTTATTGTTTTAAGTGTGATTAGTGCTGTAATTTTTTCACTTGTGTACTTACAGTTCGAATTATTTGCAACTGGTCTTTTGTGGATCTATTTAATTGCAATGAACTTTTTTGTTGCCAAATCAACGGTACATAAATCTTTGATTTCAAGTAGTTCTGCAATTCTCATTGTTATATTTTCTGACTATCTAACTTTATTTATCAATCCTATGTTCAATGTAAATGTAGGAGAATATACCCGATTTTTTTATACGGTTATTGTAGCTTTATTACTTTCTTTTGCTTTTAGAAAGCTTGTAAATACGACTTCTTTGTTTGAGAATGATTTGTACATGCCGATGATTTCTATTAATTACAACAGGAACGTTTCTCATACACTTTATCGTAATTACGATGGAGCGCCATGTTACAAATCAACGAGAAATGGAAATGATCAATAGTTACTTCGTCATCGTGTATTCTCTTTTATCTCTTTTTTCTGCTTCAATTTTTGTTTTCAGTGCAAGAAAGCATTATAAAAATAAGGAAATTGAGAATTATTTACACTATCTTAAACAATATGCGACTGACATTGAAAAAAAGTATAGTGACCTTCGAGCATTTAAACACGATTATAAGAATATGTTAATTTCAATGGAAAATTATATCGAGCGAGGTAATCTTGAAGAACTTACGAAATACTTTAAACAGAATATTTTGGAAACATCAAAAACAATTTTTGATAATTCATTAGAACTATCGGAGTTAGGAAATCTAAAGGTCGTTTCTTTAAAGAGCATTTTTTTATCTAAACTCAATTCAGTGGATACAAAAAGAACTAAGGTATCAATTTTTGTTTTTAATGAAGTCGATTCTGTTGCTGTTGATGAATTAGTTTTAGTTCGCTCTCTTGGCATTATTTTAGATAATGCTGTAGAAGCAACCCGAATGGCGAAATCTGAAGGGTTTATTGAATGTGCCATTTTAAAAGATATGGGAAGTGTAAGTTTTATTATCTCAAACTCGGTATCTGAAAATTTACCACCTCTTCACCAGTTGAAGGTTTCAGGGTATTCAACAAAAGGATCGAATAGAGGTTTGGGTTTATCTAACCTTGATTCTATTGTTGCACATGAAGCCCATTTATCCCTAGAAACATCTATTCAGGACAATAAGTTTTGTCAAATTTTAACTGTTAATTAAGAAGGAGAATACAAATGCTAAAGATATTTATTTGCGAGGATAATAAGGATCAACGGCAATCAATTGAACGTATTGTAAAGAATTATTTGATGATGGTAGATTTAGATGCTCGATTAGAACTTTCTACTGATCTTCCAAACGATATTCTAAAGTGGAGAACGCAGGAACAACATGATTATTTATTTTTACTAGATATTGAACTAAATCATGAAATGAATGGGATAATCTTAGCATCTCAGTTAAGAGAAAGTTATCCGCATGCAAAAATTGTTTTCATCACTAGCCATACTGAGATGGCGTTTCTTTCTTTTTTGCATAAAGTTGAAGCTTTAGACTTCATTCAGAAAAAGAGTGAAGAGGAACTTAAACCAAAGATAATCGAAGTAATAAATACTACCGTTGATCGGATTAGTAAGTTTTCTCCTGATAAACGAGAGTTTATCTTGATACGCAGTAATTACACAGACATCAAGCTTGTAATAGATGACATTTTATTTTTTGAAACAACACCTGTAGCTCATAAATTGAGTGTTCATTTGCTTAATCGGCAATTAGAATTTTATGCAAATATCAAGGACATTTCTGCTTACAACAGTGCATTTTATCGTTGTCACCAGTCTACTGTGGTTAATATTAACAATATTGAAATAGTCAATACTAAAAAAAAATTAATTCAACTGATTGATGGACAAAAATGTAATGTATCAGTACGTTATCTAAAAGGGTTACTATTTAAATTAAAAGAGAAGCAAAAAACATTATCTTAACACTTATGAAATGAAAACCGTTTCTTTTGAAAGTTTCGTTGTCGATTCAATTTCTGTATTATCATTGTTTTTGTAAGAGAGGAGCAATCCAATGGGAAATAGTATCGAAGAGAGATTATCTGATTTGCTTTTAAAAAAAATGGTAAACTATTTTGAATTCTCTAGAGAAGATTCTCTCAAAATTAATTATGGATTGACAATTCTAATTGTTAATTTATCTAAAGCGCTCGCCATATATCTAAGTGCTATTATTTTGGGGGTGTTTTTGGAAACGCTTTTATCTCATGTTACTTTTTGCATTTTGAGACATAATAACTATGGATTTCATTTTGAAAACAGCTTGATATGTACTCTCTTTGGGATTTTTAGTTTCCCTATCTCAGCTGTTCTTTTAAACTGGATGAATTTTAGGTTCTCTTTATGGGGGTTGGTTATTGTGTCGATTACTTTCATCGCTGTGACATGGCGGTTTGCTCCTTCATATACTAAATACGTTGGTAAGGATGTAGGAAATCACAGTCGCATAAAATCTCTCTTAACGACTATCAATATTCTAATTCTTTGTGTTTTATCACCTTTTACAGATCTAACGGTATTCATGGTTTGGGGAGTTTTTATCAGTAACTTATTGGTATTACTTAATGAATTAAAGAGGAGGTATCGTGTTGGTAAATGTTTTAAAGTTGAATAGAGTTCTTTTAGGATGTTTAGCAACTCTAGCACTAAGTATTTTCAGTCATTCAATTCAAAATTGCTGTTTTTTAGCGACTTATGAACCTGATATGCCTGACGAGTTAAAAGAGATAGTTAAATAGACATAGGTTAAACGACAATTTATCAGAAGCAAAGATAATCTGTTAAAAAACTAGGTTGTTTTCTGAGCTTGTGTTCTATTTTATTAAATATTTATTCTTTATCAAATACTATTTTTTAGGATAATACTGAGGTGAAAAGAGGAATGAAAAAGAAATTTCTAGTCCTGAGATTTAGTTAAAAATTATATAATGAAGAGGTGTACTTATGTTAAAAACTGTGTCGAAAATTGTTGTTGCTACACTGGGTGTTTCTATTATTGGATCGACAGTTGTTCCAACTGTAACTGCTTCAGCGGCAGAGGTTCCAACATCCACTGCTACGACTACAAATGCAATTACATTACCGGTAACATTGAACCAAACATTGGGAGCATCTTCTATTTTAGATCAAAATGATTTTCAAAATTTTGAAATTATAGGAATTGACGAGAATGGAAATGAACATATTCTTGATCCAAACAGTCCTAATCTTCGATATACTTCGTCAATTATCTATATTGGTGTTAAAATAAGATATACATCAACAGCAGATGGTAAAAATTTAATTGCAATGTTTAATAAAACTTATGGAATGGGAGCAATTGGAGATGCAATAGCAATCTTTTCAAGCGCTCTAGGTGGAATACCTGGTAGTATTGTTGGCGGTTTTGTAGGACTTGGCTTCAATGGCTTTAGAAGTCGTTGTAAAGAATCCATTACAGCTGTTCAGGCGCATCCTTCAGGTGGTGCAATTTATATGTATTTAGATCATGTAACTTGGAAAGCTTCCTAATTAATCGGTGCATTTAAAGAGAGGGTGTTTAGCGATGGCTAATAATAAGAAAAAGAGATATATAGGGTTGATTGGACTATATGTACTTTTGGTAATAGCATCTTCTCTAATACAGCAAATTAAGTATTATGGTTTGATTGCGTGGATTCTAATTGTCATAACTATCCTATTAGTGATTGTTTTGTGGACATATTTGCTACGCAAAAATATCGTAAATGTAACATGGAAAAGTATGACGTATGATCCGCAATCTCATAGGAGCGAACGAATATTTTTGTGCAGTCTTGTTACATTAGTTTCACCTATACTTAGATTTCATGATATAACTTCTTACGATGTTATACTTTCAGTTATAGCGCTATTAGTTGCTGTTATTGGGTTCACATTAAATGAGCGACATCTAAGTAAAAAAAATGATTTTAGATAGTTTTAAGAAGTAAGTAAAAGAAATAAATCAAAAGGGTCAGAAACTTAAAAGTTTTTGCCCCCTTTTTTATTTCTCATTTCATAGCTCTTTTAGTAGCACAATTAATTAGGTCAGAAAGTTACTTTTTTAAAGGTCAACGGAGCATGCCTTGTTGGGCTTTTTGATTCTCTACAAATATAGACTGTATTAAAGGTCAACTAGACTGTGCAAGATAGAGTCGCTTGAAAAATTTATTGGGTCAAAAACTTTTAAGTTTTTGATCTCTATTTTTTATTCATTATATTACTTAGCTAGAAATAAATTATCTACAGAGAAAAATAAACAATACATTCCTTCAGGAAAAGTGTATCTGTCACCTATAATCGACTGTTTTGACGGTGCGGTTATCAGTTGGACTATAAGTACAAAACCGAATGCTGAAATGGTCAATTCTATGTTAGACAACGCCGTGGCTACTTTGAGTCCAGGGAACTCTCCTATTGTTCATTCTGATCGTGGGGCACATTATCGCTGGCCAGGATGGATTGAACGAATGAAACAAGGCAATTTAATTCGTTCAATGTCAAAGAAAGAATATTCTCCAGACAATTCAGCCTGTGAAGGATTTTTGGGTCGTCTTAAAAATGAATTTTTTTATGGTCATGATTGGAAATTGGTCTCTATTGATCAATTCATCGCTGAGTTAGACGAGTATATTCTTTGGTACAATCAGAAACAAATCAAATGCTCGCTGGTTGGACTTAGCTCGATAGATTATCGTAAACAGTTAGGTATTTTATAGAATAAAGGTGCAAGAAAACGTCCGCACCCCCTTTTCTACATTTTAACTTGGCCGTTTACAACATCTTCTCGTAGATAAGTTTAATTTATTTCTGTCTTTACGAAAAGATGTTTAAGATATGATACTAACATCACTAATATATTTCTATCAAGAAAATTTATCAGTATATTTGATGTAGTTTATTCTATTCCAATGGATATAGTTCCTCAAGTCGATTAGAAAGAATCATTGTATAATGAGGATTTAAGGGAGAAATCGGTTTGTAAGAAGCTTTTTCTATCACTCTATTAACTAAATTTTATTAATAAATCAAATTAATCAGGGCACAATACTCATAGTAAATTTAGAAAATGAGCTAACGATTGAACAGTTATTTGAAAATTACACTGACGAAAGAAATCACGTGGTAATTCAAAAATTTAGGTGAAGCTATAGGTAATGAAAAATGGTGAGAAAACCTAGACAAGGTGATAATCTATTAATGAATACAGTTCCTCAATTTGGACATGAACAAACAAGAAAATTACTGTTAGATCAACTAACGACAATTGATTATGAAAGTCAGAGCGTGTATTTTTTTGGAAAGAGTGCATGAGAGTTTGGTTGAGAAGTTATTTGTGAAAGTTATAACAGTATTTCAAAAAATAAGCCAATAAAAAGAAGACAGCTGGATAAATAAAATCAAATGACAATGATTTATCAATTTTACGGACCAAATGATTTTTAGGAACAAGTGCATCTAGCGAAATTTTGGCTTCTTCCATCCGACTATCCATTGATTGTTTGGACATCATTATACATTCCTTCTCCAAAAGCAAATTTTTTCTTTAATTATAACAAAAAAACTGTAGAACAAAGAAATTTTTTTCTTTGTCTACAGTCTGCAAAAAACCCGCGTTGCGGGTTTTTTATTTTGATACATTTTATATTCAGTAACATTAGCTAACTCTTACAAATATAAACTAATCCGTCGTTGAAGTACCAATGACAACCATCCTCTTTTCTAACGAGTCATAAATCGTCCACATATGTGCTCCACGCCATCCTCTCCCAGGTGTGAAATAACTAGACCAACTGTCATTCCAACTATAGGCTACTAAGTTCTTTTTATTAGGGAACAAATAATTATTCAGCTCTAAATATTCTTCTTTTGTTACATAAAGTCCATAAGGCGTTTCAAAAAAAAACTTTTCATAAAGACTTTCTGGCTGAAGCATTTCTTCAAAATCGATGGGAGATGGAATCATTCGCTCTTTATTCAAATAAATTGGGTAACCAGCCACATGATCAAAAGATATCCAGTCGGTATATACTAATCTCGTTTTTATCGGCTTCTCCATTCGCCAATAGTAATCTACAGTTCTTTTTAAACTCCTACGCTCACGTAAATATTCATGAAAAGTCATACCCGATGGTTTACCTTTCATTTTTTGCTGTAACCATTTTTGGAATATGAACTCTACAAACGGCGTAGGTTTACGTATAGGTTTTGTCCCTCTAACGCCTTTATACCATTCATTATTTACATATTTCAGTAATATGATTGCAGATTCTTGATGGCTATCTAATCCTTGATAATCTGATACAGATAAAATAACATAATTTAAATCTAGAATATACTTCTTGTATAATTGATCTGTTACCTCCTTCAAAAATTTCATTTTGTCCTCCTCCGATTTTTACTACCTCTCGTTTCATTACATGAGGATTTTAAAGATGTAGATTCTCGCTATCTCACTATTATGAAGTAATTCAATCCAATACCAATATAGCATCGAAAACAGTAAA
>NZ_BJLL01000089.1:0-6402 GCF_007996925.1 Enterococcus sp. NBRC 3427
TTTTTGACCTGAGTATTAGCTGAATTCAAAACCTCTAATTTTTGATTTTTTGTTGGGAGAACTCTGCCTTGATTTCAATAAAACTTTTAAAAGACTGTAAAAACTGGAACAATTCTGCTCGGTCCTCGAATTCAGGGCGGCTAGTCGGCAGAGGCATTTGCCGATACAATACATAAACTTCTTCAATACGTGCTAAAATTTGTCTGCCATCATTTGACTCTGAAAATGTTTCTGCCGTATAAATCAATAAACCGTAGATATGTTTTCCATAATAAGCGGGTTGTTGGATCCGCTCTAGATTTTCCAACATGTCTTTAATCACATTGACCTGTGCTCGTCTCATAGAGAAGTAAGTTTCATAGTATAGCGGCTGTCTGATCCAGTAGTTTTCTTGATGTTCTCTGGCATCTTCTTGGCTTTCGCGAATGAATGTCAGCAAATGTTCGCATTTGATCTGCACATCTCCTTTATTTTCCGATAAAAGAAATTCTGCCATTTGTCTCAAGATATTCCGAAATTTTTTTTCGATCTGTATTTGGTTTTCCTTCAGCTGCTTCGTACGATCTGGCATATAGACATTCGCAAGCAAAGCAAATACTAATCCAATCGCCATTAATCCCGCTTCATTGCCGATCAGCTGCCAAGACATGTTTTCCTCCACTAAATAATGAGTAACCAAAACCGAATTTACGACGATTCCTTCAGTTAATTTGAAGCGAGAGGCAAGCGGGATGAACAGGAATAAAAAAAGACTGAAGCCAAAAATAGTATACCCAACAGCAAAAAAACTGAACAGCGCTGTTATCGTAGCTAATATAAAAGCTGCGATTCGATTCATCCCTGTACGCAATGTAGAGCGTTTTGTATTTCCCACACTCAATAATGCAATGATTCCTGCAGCTGGCCAATACAATAGCGATAAGCTACCCGCTGTGACCATTGAAAAGAAGACACTGATCACCGTTTTGATTGTTCGCATTCCTATACGCATTTACTCCCCCCTTTTTCTGTTTTAATTATACTTGAATAATAAAAAACTAGCTATCAGACAAAAGTTTAGGTATGATGGTAAAAAGAACAAAAAGGAGAATCTCTATGCAATTTGGCCGTTTTCGACTAGGTATGCGTACGATCAAAAGTGCCTTAGCTGTTTTTTTATGTATCTTGTTTTTTCATTTGACTCAACGAGGAATCCCAATGATTGCTGCATTATCTGCTGTTTTTTCTTTGCGTCAGGACTTGACTACAACCGTTTCTTTTGGAAAATCTAGGATCATTGGCAATACATTAGGTGGTACACTAGCTATCATTTATTTTTTTGTCAAAAGCTATTTTCACAATGATTTTTTGGTAGAATTGATCCTGCTTCCTATTCTAGTAATTATTGTGATTGTCGTGTCAGACGGCATCAACAATAATTCCGGCATCATTTCCGCAATCGCTACGTTATTGCTGATCGCATTGAGTATCCCTCAAGGTGAATCTGCTTTGTATGCGATTCAACGAGTACTAGATACTTTTATAGGAACATTCATTGCAATCGGTATCAATTTCTTTCTTCGTCCGCCTGAAACAGAAAAGAAGGAAGAACTATCAGAAGATTTAGTCGAACTCCAAAAGAAAGAACAATTGCTGCGAACAAGTTTACAAGAGATAGAAGCTAAGATCCAAAAACAAAAGAAAAATAGCGAGGACTGATTTTCTTTTGAAATAACATAAAAAAATGGAGAGAAGAACTTGAAAAGTCTTCCTCCATTTTTTATTGATCGGTGAAGTATACTACTTTATTCTTCCTTCATCGAGTTTTGTTCTGCCTCTTTTGGTGCTTCATACATATTTACTTGGCTAGTAGTCCCACGTGTCGACAAATTCTCTACGATTTCCTTCAAGTCAAGTCCTGTTGTCGCTTTTAATGTTTCTTGAGTAGTAGAAAGCAAGTTTGTGGCATAATTTGTCACTCGGTTCGCTCCACTGGTTTCTCCTGAGCTGCTTCCTGTATCGACAACAGAGATTTTTTCGATATTTCCTAGCGGCTGTGCTGCTTCGCGCATCAATTGCGGTAGCATATTGATAACCATACTCAAGACAGCTGCTTCGCCATATTCCTTGAAGGCATTGGCAATTTTTTGTTTTGCTTCGGCTTCTGCTTTTCCTTTTGCTAATGCTGCTTCTGCTTCTGCCTGTCCAGCTAACCTTGTCTTATTGGCTTCCGCTTCTGCTAGTGCTTCCACACGGAAACGTTCGGCTTCTGCTTCGGTCACTTCTTTGACTTTTTGAGCTTGTGCTTCTTGTTCTTTAGCGTAACGATCGGCATCTGCTTTTTTCTTCACTTCCGAATCGTATTGCTTTTCTCGACGTGTAATTTCTTTTTCTTCCAATTCGATTTGTTTTTGACGCTCTATGATTTTGATTTGCATTTCTTGCTCGATTACTTGTTGTTGTGCTCTGGCGCTTTCCAAGTTGTAGGCTTGGTCTGCTTTCGCTTTAGCAACATCTTGTTCTTGTTTGTAGGTTGCTAGTTTCAATTCTTTTTCTTTCAATGATTCGGCGATTTCTGTTTGTCGTTGTAATTCAGCTGCTTGTGATTCTTTTTCTGCTTGAGCTTTTTTGATACGCGTTTCTTTTAAAGCTTCTGCTTCTGCTATATCTGCATCTCTTTTGACTTGGGCGATCCTTGGTTTCCCTAAAGAGTCAAGATAACCATTTTTGTCTCTGACCTCTTTGATAGTGAAAGAAACAATGATCAATCCCATTTTTGCAAGGTCTACAGAAGCGACTTCTTGTACGCTTTGACTGAACTTATCACGATTTTGGTAGATTTCTTCTACAGTCATAGAACCTAGAATCGAGCGTAAGTGACCTTCCAATACTTCTCTTGCTTCATTCTCCAATTCTTCTCTAGTCTTACCTAAAAACTGTTCTGCTGCTGTAGCAATCTCTTCTACAGAAGAACCAATTTTGATGATCGAAGTACCGTCACACATCACCGGTACGCCTTGTTCTGTATACACTTCTGGAGTAGAAACGTCCAATTTGCTGGATAATAGACTGATTCGATTCGAACGTTGGAAAACCGGCAAGACGAACGCTCCGCCTCCTCGCACGATTTTGATTTTGTTGTTACTTTCATCTTTGTGTACATTTTTGCTTCCTAAATAACTTCCACTGATGATCAACGCTTCATCTGGTTTTGCTGTTTGGTACTTCGCTACAAAGACGATCAGCAGCATCAGCAAAATCAACGCTGCGATTGCAATCGCGATAAAAACAACTGGTATTCCCATTTAACACACGCTCCTTTAAGCTTTTATCATGCTTTCATAAGGCATGACATAACAGATTCTTTCCTTGATCTCAATGATCAATACTTTCGTTCCCCGCTCCGCTATCTGTTCTTGGGGGCTGTAAAAACAAGCTGGACGACTAATGGAACCGGTAACACTTTTTAATTGGATTTCTCCCATGCCCCGTACAGGGATTGGTGTGATTACAACAGCTACTTGCCCTTCCAAAGTCTTTTCAGAAGAAGACATCGTTGATTCGGCATGTTTCATCGGCATCAATAGATAGAAATTAAGCAAAAATACCAAAACTGTCGATATGGCTCCACTGGCAATAAATAAAAATAAAGAGGATTGATCCGTTAGACGCTCACCAAGAAAACCAAACAAACTTGTAAAAGTTAGCCAAGGGATAATAAGCATTGGATCAAGTGGGCCATCAAAGTCGAAGACATCTCCAAAAATAATCAAAAGAACTGCCAACCCCGCACAAATCAGCAATGTATACCAATAAATCGTCTCAAGTGCGATTCCCCCTATCATATACACGCCTCCTTCCATTTCTACGTCTATCATACCAATGTTTGAAAATTCTGTATAGCTTCTTTCACCGATTCAAAGGTATTTATTCATAGAACGCTTCTATTTATCAATGCCAATTTGTTAATTTTCGTTTTTCATGTTAAAATTTTCACAATAAATTCTTTCGAGGTATCCTATGTTTCCTTTCCTTAAGAAAAAACCATTAAAGCTCCAAAATACGATCATTCTTGTCGTTTGTTTCTCCACATTCGTTTCTTTGATTGTTTCTGCCATATTGATTAGGAATTTTATTCTTTCGATGAACCGATCTAGTGTGTCAGATAGAATCTCTAGCATCGCTAAAATCGTTGCCAGCGATAAACTCATCCAAAAAAAGCTTCAGACTGGTGATCCGACACATGTGATTCAAGGAATCACGAATGAAATCATGGTGGCATCGAATTTAGATTTTGTTGTTGTCATGGACCCTGAAGGCATTCGATATTCTCACGCAGACCCAAGTTACATCGGTCTTCCTTTCTCAAGTCATGAAGATGTGAAAAAAGTGATTGGAGGACAAGAATTTTTCTCTGAAAAAGAAGGAATGTTAGGGTTCGGCTTCCGCTATTTCGTCCCTATTTATTATGATCAAGAGATTATTGGTGCAGTTTGTGTTGGCTTGACGAACAACACGATCGACAATCAGGTCAAAGATGGACAAAAAATGATTGTTTTTTCATTGATTATCGGACTTAGCGTAGGCATCATAGGCGCCGTTTTTCTTGCCCAAAAAATGAAAAAAGTACTACTTGGACTTGAACCGCAAGAAATAGCGGAACAGTTAAGCGAAAAAACGATTATCGAAAATGAAGTAGATGAAGGAATACTGGCCATCTCTTCTGATAAAACTATCCTCTTGATCAATACACCTGCAAAAAATATTTTCTATCAAACAAAACGGCTGTCGGATTTCGAAGTAGGAAAAAAAATCAGCGATAATCTATATGACGTATTGTTTAAAGAGACAATCGAGCATCAAACGACTGTTCGGACTCAATCCATGTATTTAAATGGGATAGAAACTATTTCTAGCGTTACACCTCTTTTCAGCAATGACCGTTTTTTAGGAGCAGTCGCAACTTTACGAAATCGATCAGAAGTAATGAAATTAATGGAGGAGCTCGGAGGGACGAAACAATATATAAACTCTATGAGAGCTCAAACTCATGAATTTATGAATAAACTTCACGTCATTTCTGGCTTGATTGACTTGAAGAAGTATGAAGAAGTCACCCATTTTATCCAACAGCTAAATCAAAATTATAAAAAAGAGATTGGTCAAGTCACAAATCTGATCAAAGTCCCTGCGATTGCCGGTTTTTTATTAGGCAAAATAAACGAAGCCAAAGAACAATCTGTTGAAATGTTGTTAGAAAGCGATTCTTTTATCCCTAAAATGGAGATGGACGACTCCATCCATTCACTTTTGCAAGTGTTAGGGAACTTACTTGATAATGCTAAAGAAGCCGTACTTCAAATGCCTGAAAGAAACGGACAGGTTCGGCTCCATTTAAACTATGACACAGAAGCGGAAGTATTCATCGTGACCGTCTGCGATGACGGTGTCGGAATATCAGAAGAAATCTCAGAAAAAATATTTACGCTAGGTTTTTCGACGAAAGGAATCAATCGTGGATATGGGTTGAATATCATCCATTCAATTGTCAAACGTCACGGTGGGATCTTAGAATTTTCCAAACAAACAAATGGCGGTACAATCGTCTATCTAGAATTACCAAAAAAGGAAGATCAAAATGATGACAAATGTCCTAATAATTGAAGATGATCCAATGGTTGCAGAATTGAATCGTACGTTTGTGGAAAGTATACCTAATATGAACGTAATCGAAAGTTTCAGAAATGTAGAAGAAGGAAAAAAATATTTCAGACAAAAAAACGCAGATCTGCTCTTGCTTGATGTATATATGCCTGGCGAAAGTGGCATCCATTTTTTATCTTGGCTGAGACAGCAAGGAAACGATATCCCAGTGATCTTGATAACCGCTGCAGATGATATCGAAACCATAAAAAATGTGATCCGATATGGTGCCTTAGATTATTTGATCAAACCCTTCACTTTGCAACGTTTCCAGTTGGCGATTGAAAAATACCTTGCTTTCTCTCAGACGATCCAAACGACTGAAAAAGCAGATCAGAAATTGATCGATCAAGTATTCAACCATACTACTCCCATTCACGAAGCACCTTCATTCATTGATTTGCCTAAAGGTCTGTCAAAACTGACTTTAAAAAAAATCAGTGCATCTATCCTAAAAGAAGAGACTATTTTTTCAACAAAAGAACTGGCTCAAAAAAGTGCACTTTCTCGTATCTCCGTCAAGAAATATTTAAATTTTTTGGTAGAACAAGATATACTGAATGAAAGAATCAGATATTTGGAGATTGGCCGACCACTAACCTGTTATGAATTGACAAAGAATGGGCGAAAAAAACTCACAGATTATTGTTAAGTCATCGAGTTATCTAATATTAAATAAAGGCTGTGACAAAAGTCTTGTCACAGCCTTTATTTCCGAAT
>NZ_BJLL01000090.1:0-5930 GCF_007996925.1 Enterococcus sp. NBRC 3427
ATGACCTCTTTTTTGTATAGATGGGCAAAATTTTTGTAATAATAGGCGTATGTCTTTTTCGTTGAGAAGTTGAAAAAGCATACGGCTTATTTTTTGTTTGCTATGCTTACTTTCTTTCCACTTCAAGTGGCAGAAATATCTACTTTTTATTATGTAAGCGGAACCATATACTTGAAATCAGAAGGAGATCATTTCTATGAAAACAAGAACAATTGAAATACTTCACAGAATCATGACAGCCCAATATCCAGTAAAAGCGGAACATCTAGCAGATGAGTTTAATGTCAGTCAGCGGACAATCCGTCAGGAAGTTCTTGAAGCGAATATCTGGTTGAGCAGTAAAAAGCTTCCGGAAATCAGAACAATTCGCAACAAAGGTTTTTTGTTGAAACTGGAGAATGACAAGCAAGTTCGATTAGAAACTGAAATAAAAGATGTGAAAGACGGCTTTTTGAATCGGCGGGAACGTATTTTTGATTTAGTTTTAGCCATTGCTTACAGCCGAAACCCGATCCATCTAAACAAAAAAGAAGAAGAATTTCAAATCTCTAAAAGTACGTTAGATGAAGATATGAGACGATTACGAGCAACACTGGTCAGTTATGGAATCGAGATCGTTAGTTATGGAAAGCAGGGACTGGTTTATAAAGGTTCAGAACGATCTATCCGTACGATGATCTATGATTTTATCAATCAGAATCTGGGGATGACCGACTTCTTTATGAATCAAGATGCACAACTAACACCGGCTCAAAAAATCTTTTTTCATTATTTTCCTTTGGTGGAAATCAAAAAAATAGAGGAGATCTATTCCAATAAGTTGTTAAAACAAGAGGATGATATTTATAAAAAGCAAATTCTGCTTTTTACATTGATCTGGATCCAGCGAATCAGGAAACATGAATTCATCTCTGCCATTAATTGGAAAAATACAGAAATAAAAGACAGCAGCTTCTCTGCATTTATTGACTACATGATCACGGAATTTCAATTGGACAATGTCCCACAAGTAGAAAGAAATTATCTTCGTTTCACTATCGAGACGTTCAATGCTAGAGATATCTCCAATTCGATTGAGTGGGTACAAGCTCAACTACTAACGATCCAATTGATCCAATTTGTAGAGAACGAGACACACATACCTTTTCATCTAAAAGAAGAAGCTTTATTCGAAAATCTCTATAAACACATGGCTGCACTAATCATAAGAATCAAGCATGCTATTCAAGTCATGAATCCATTGAAAGAAAACATCCGAACAAATTATTTTCCAATCCACCGCGCAGTCACTCATTTTGTTCCTACGATCGAAGAAGTAATTGGCGGCAAGATACTGGAGGACGAGATAGCTTTTCTTGTCATCCACTTTTCGACGATTGCCAGTGTGATCAAGCGAGACCTGAATTATGTTTATCAATCAGTTGTTGTCTGTAATCACGGCATGGCTACCGGGAATCTGTTAGCAGAAAATCTGAAAGAAAAATTTCCTCAAATCGAGATTACTGCAGTTTTAAGTTCAAAAGAAATCGAATTAGTGGATAAACTGGATGTCGATCTGGTTTTCAGCACCTTTCAATTGAATTATCGAAATAAGCCGCTTTTAGTTGTCGATCCAATTTTGACTGAGACGAATATTTTAGTTATAGAAGACTTTTTGAAAAGAAATGAAGAACTGCAGCGGTTAAAACCTAACAGTCATGAATCGACGCAGTTATTCACTCAAATAATCGGTGTCATGGAAGAAAGTGGTGGCCGAGTGGACCGCATCATCTATGGCAAGTTGGAAAAATTATTTGAAATAAACAATCTAGAAATCAACAAAAGGGAGATCCAGCCTATGTTAAAAGATATTTTGACGGACAGCAATATCATGATCAAAGAAAAAGCCGCTACTTGGGAGGAATCAATTGAACTAGCTGCTAAACCATTGGTCAAAGAAAACATTGTTGAAGAACGCTATGTCGAAGCGATGATTCGTGCAGTGAATGAATACGGGCCATATATCGTGATTGGCAAACACATGGCGCTAGCCCATGCTCGACCAGAAGATGGGGTCAATAAGTTAGGAGTCAGCGTAGCTACGATTGAGCAACCAATCGATTTCGGTAATCCTGAAATGGATCCAGTAAAGATTATTTTTTGTTTAGCGGCAGTAGATTCCTACTCGCATCTGAACATCATGAAAGAACTGATCGAACTGATCAATAATGAAGAGAAGTTGGATCGATTGATCGAGTGCACAAATGTTGAAGATTTCAAACAACTGCTTTTTCAGTAGTTGAGAAATAATAAATGATACGGGGAAGAACAAAGATGAACAAATTGAACATTTTATTCGTATGCGGCGCAGGTTTAGGAAGCAGTTTTGCAGCACAGATGTCTGCTGAGGATGTTTTGAACAAATTAGGAGTAGAAGCCAAACTGGACCATTGTGATATTTCTTCTGCAGTGTCCATGAAACCAGATGTGATCATCACAGCAGAAAATTTTCGCTCGCAGTTCGAAAAATTCTCAGTCGATCCTAAAACAGCGATGATCTATTTGAAAAATATTGTCTCGAAAAATGAAATTGAAGAAAAAATCACCCCAGTTCTACAAGATAAGGGAGTTATCTAAATAAAAAAGAAAAGAGGATAAAAACATGGGCGTTATCAATTTTATCATCGAAAATATTTTGACTCAGGCATCGATCACCATTGCATTGATTGCTATGTTGGGTCTACTGCTGCAGAAGAAATCAGCAGGACAAGTCATTTCTGGCACGTTAAAGACACTCCTAGGATTCCAAGTGTTGAGTGCCGGTTCGAGTATCATTGTTGGAAGTTTAACTTATTTCGGGAAAATTTTTACTGAAGGATTCCATATGCAAGGAATCATCCCTTCTATTGAGTCTATCAATGGGCAAGCAATGAATGATTTAGGTTTAGGTAGAGATATTGCACTGACGTTCTTAGCCATTTTTGTATTCAATATTATTTTGGCTCGTTTCACAAAATGGAAGTACATTTTTCTAACTGGTCAAGCCATTTTATGGATGGCGACGATGACGACGGTCTTTGGTTATTTCGCCGGTCTGCGAGGGATCGTATTGATCTTAGTCGGTGGTTTTATCGGAGCTTGTTTCGCCATTGCTATGCCAGCAGTAGCGCAACCAATTATACGTAAGATTACAGGATCGAATGATATTGCTTTAGGGCATTTTTGTACGATTGGATACTTATTTGAAGCTGGCGTGGCTAAGCTTTTTGGTGAGAAAGGTGAAAATAAAAAATCGATTGAAGAGATCAAATTGCCCACGCATTTCGAGTTTCTGCAAGATACGTATTTGTCTGTCATGGTCGTGATGGTCCCACTATATATCATCACTGTTTTGTTTGCAGGTGAACCATTCGCTTCTGAATTATCAGGAGATCAAAACTATATCATGTTTGCCTTTTTACAAGCCATCCAATTCGTAGTGGGTGTGTATGTATTGCTAGCTGGTGTACGTCTACTGTTAGGTGAAATCGTGCCGGCATTTCGAGGGATAGCAATGAAATTAGTTCCTGATGCGATTCCTGCCTTAGATTGTCCAGTTTTCTTTCCCTATAGCCCAAATGCTGTTATTTTAGGTTTCATTACGACAACAATCGGTACGATTATTGCCATGTTCACTTTGCCGATGTTCGGCTTAGCGATGATTTTACCAGGTATGCTAACGAATTTCTTTGCCGGAGGAACAGCGGGGATATTTGGTAACGCAGTTGGCGGACGTCGAGGAGCGATCATTGGCGGTATTGCTCATGGCTTCTTTATTACATTATTGCCTGCTTTGCTAGTAACGATCTTTAATTCGATGGGATTCATCAATGCTACAGCAACCGATGTAGATACAGTAGCCGCCGCACTCTTATATGCCTGGATCTTAAGCCCAATTTTGAAAGCATTTTAATTGAAAGTAGGGAAAATGATGTTCGGATTTTTTAAGAAAAAAGAAAATGAACCAAAAAAAAGATCGATAAAAGAGGAAAAAGTCCTCTCGCCAGAAGCGACCGAAAAGATTCAATCAGAGATTACACAATTAAATCAAGAGATTTCAACGACCCAAGAGAAGCCCAAATTAGCGGAACTTTATGAACAAGTTGGACTTAAATTTTCTGAATTGTATGAGAACGATCAAGCCATCCAATATTTAGAAAAGAGCTTGGAAAATAAACAGACGATCGGAGATGGGTATAAAAAACTGATGAGCCTCTATAATCAGAAGCGTGCAGATGCTGCTCGTGCGGGTGATGATCAAGGGATCGATTACTACATGGGCAAAATGGATGAGATGCGACAAATTGCAAAACAAGTAACGATCAAAGGAAACAAATAAAAAGATAAGGTGGCAATAAAAGATGTATACAACATTGAAAGAAGTAACAAAAACAGCAGAAGAGTTGAATTTTACAGTTGGAGCTTTTAATACGCATAACCTAGAAATGCTTCCTGCTATGCTAGGCGCAGCAAAAGAAATGGGTTCGCCGATCATTATTCAAACAAGTGTCGACACCGCAAAATATATTGGCATGCATGTGTTAGTCAATGTAATGACAGCTATTGCAGAAGAAGAAATGGTTGATGCAGTCTTGCACTTAGACCACGCCCGAGACTTTGATGATATCAAAGAAGCAATCGATAGCGGATATACTTCTGTCATGTATGACGGGTCCCATCTGCCTTTCAAAGAAAATATCTTGAAAACGAAAGCAGTGGTAGAATATGCCCATGCACACGGTGTTTCCGTAGAAGGAGAACTTGGAACGATCGGCGGTACAGAAGAAGGAATCCATGTCGCTGAAAATGACAAGGTATATACAAGACCGGAAGACGCAGTGAAATTTGTAGAAGCTACAGGTGTGGATGCATTAGCTATTGCTATCGGTACGAATCATGGACAATTCAAATCAAAAACAGAAGTGAACATTCCCTTGCTGAAAGAAATCGATGCAGTAGTTGATGTTCCCCTCGTTATCCATGGCGGAACAGGTGTGAAAGAAGAAGATTATCCCGAATTGATCAATAACGGGATCCGCAAATTCAATGTTGGAACGGAGCTTTTAGTCAACTGGACAAAAGTGGCTAAAGGAACCTTTAGTGAAACAGAAATCAACAAGTCTCTTCGCCATAATGTGATTCCAGCAAATGAAGCAGTAAAAGAAATTGTCAAGCATAAGATTGGACTGTTTATGAACTTGGAAAGTCCAATTAACTTAGGAAACAAATGAGATGAAAAAGTATTTCATTCTTCTAGCTGGTAGTCCTGGTACAGGAAAAACATATCTTATGAATAAACTACGGGAACGATTTCCAGATATGTATGCCATCACGCTCGATGAAATCAAGGAATATTATGCAGAATCCATCGGTTTTAACAACTTGGAAGAACGGGCGGAACAAGAAAGGACGAAAGTTTATCCTTTCTATTACAAAGCACTTGATCTGTATATGGAAGCAGGAAAGAAAGTGATTGTGTCCGAGTATCCTTTTAGTGATAAGCAAAAAACTCGACTCCAAGAATTAGCAGAAAAATACGGATATCAGGTAATGACGATTCGCCTAACAGCAGATTTTGAAGTGTTATGGCAACGTCGGTACAAACGTGATCGTGAACCAGATCGTCACTTGAGCTATATCATGGATCATTATCACTATGGCGACATATTGGAAGATCGATCGAAAGGGACGAACCATATTACGAAAGAAGCATTCAAAAAGATCATCACTGACCGAAAATATGATGAATTTCAGTTAGGAACACTATATGAATTTGATGTAACAGACTATACTCAAGTGGATTACACTCCACTATTGGATAAATTAGAAAAAGAAATCAATGACAATAAGTAACGAAGAAATGGTTTGATAGTGACAGATAATAAAGACAGGCGGCTCTTCTCTTGAGGTTG
>NZ_BJLL01000091.1:0-5641 GCF_007996925.1 Enterococcus sp. NBRC 3427
ATCAGAAATAAAAAAGAATTACCTGAATATAAAGGTGAACTTCGTCAGCCGGTTTACTCTCGTGTTCATCGTTCGATTGGCTCAGTAAGAACAAAAATGAAAATAGAAAATTTTAAATTGGAACAAAAAATTCTAAAACGAGTTGAGCCGCTCATGCTGATTGCAGAAAGAAATGGTATCCATATCAGTAAAGGCCTACTTCGTCGGTTATGGAAAAAGATTTTGCAAAACCAGGCTCATGATAGTATTGGTGGCTGTGTTTCAGATAATGTTGCGGAAGATATTTTCCATCGAATCAAAGAAGCTAATGAGATAGCTGACGGAATCGAAAACCTTATTGTAAAACGGATGGCTGATGCATTAAAGCTAAAATCGAATGAAGTCCTTGTTTTCAACACAACGACTGAGAATTATAGTGGATCGAAAATCGTGCATGTAGTAGCTGATTCAAAGAAAATACACTTCAAAGGTAGTCCCTATAATATCATTGAAAAAGAAGTTTATTTTCCAGAACGGAAAAATGCTTATCGGATGATTGCTACAGGTTTCGAATATTTTGATGAACCAGCTTATTATGAACTTGACATAAAAATAAATGTAAATGTGCCAGCACTAGGATACACTGTTGTTGAATTTGAGAAAAATAATGAAAAATTAGAAACAGCAATCGAGATAGACAAAACTGAGATAAGTAACAATAAATATAAACTTTCTTTTAAAGATGGGCAATTGAATTTGATAGTTGGAGATAGACAATATCTTGATTTCGTTCATTTGATCGATTCAGCAAATGATGGCGATACGTATGATTATTCACCATTAGAAGGAGATACAGAACTATCTCTAAAATTAGAAACAGCTAAAGTATATAAAGATTCTTTACAAGAAACATTAGTTGTTTACGGAAAAGCTCAACTTCCTAAAAATTTAAAAGATCGTTTATCTGAAAAACCCGAAATGGAAGAAATATCTTATGAAATATCGTTCAGTCTGGGAGAAAGTCAAATCGTTGAAGGCACACTCAAAATTCATAATACTGTTTACTCGCATCGTATGCGCTTAGCAATGAATGTTTTAGATAAATCTGAAAAATCAATTGCACAAATTCAAAACGGATTTATTGAAAATACCCCTGATGTCATTCCTCCGAATTGGTCAGAAACTATGGTAGAGAAACCTGTTAATTTAGAAATATTCGATAAGAGTGTCTCTGTGGCAGAAAATGATCATTATTTTACGTTTTATGCAGATGGTTTAAAAGAGTATGAACGTATAGAAAATCAATTGATCATAACCTTATTTTCAACAACAGGGGAGCTTGGAAAACCTAATCTTGCTTGGCGACCTGGGCGAGCTTCAGGAGATACGACAAATGAAGGGCATGTCATGATGGAAACACCGCTAGCTCAAGAGATAGGTGAGTATAAAGTCACTTTTGGATTTAATGTAGAAGAAGGAAGATTTAATGAGTTCAAAGTGGCAAAACAGGCAGAAAAACGGTTAGAACAATCTATTTCTTATCAAAAGCAGAAACTGAATGTATTTATTCACAGGTTAGATAACAAGATTTGGCCATTACAAAATGAACTTGATGTTCCTCGTAAATTTTCATTGATTGAATTACCTGAAGACTTAATTGTATCATCGATTTATCCTTCTTATTTTCATGAACAAGGATTTGTTCTTCGCTTAGCTAATCCAACAGAACAAGAAAAAATAGTACCTGAGGCTATCCTTTCCCTTGGGACAGTTGTCAATGCACTGGAGAATAAACAAGAATTAACAACAATTCCTCCCTATGATTATTTGTCAATTTTGATAAATGAGAGATAAATATGTAATATACAAGAAAAAAACACCTTTTATTTTGAAAGGTGTTTTTTTACCCTCTTTTCAAATAGCGCAACAGTGCTATACTAAAGCTAACAAATAAAGGAACGGAGAGGGATATGGGTCAAAGAGAATTTATCGTTTTAATTATTATTGCAGCTGTTATTTTATTAGTTGCTTTAGACATTTTTTCACGTTTGAAATTAAAGGAAACAGTTCGTAGCAAATGGAGAAAAATTCCTTATCAACCGAGATTTGATAAAGAAGAAAGTTTGAAGGAAGCATGGCTCACGGAGAAGAAGTTCCGTTCATGGGATAGTGAAATCGACGATCTTACTTGGTATGACCTGGATATGTTCGAAGTATTCGAAGGGATCAACAGTACCTATTCTAGTGTAGGTTCAGAAGCGTTGTATCAACGTTTACGCAGCTTTGATTTTGGCGAAGATCAGCAGTTAGAAAAACTGATTGCTTTTTATCAGGAAAATCCTCAACTGAGAGAAAAAATCCAATATCAATTCGCTCGTTTAGGAAAAAAAGATCATAATTTTGCAAAACAATATCTAGCGGATGGAAAAAGTAAAAAGATTGGACGCGTAGGTTTATTTATTTTTCTTGGCTTGCTTCCGCTGGTGGGTGTAGGTTTGCTTCTTTTAGGTCAAGTACTAGGAATCTATTTGGCAATCGGTGGGTTAGTATTCAATACGGTCTATTATCTAGTGAAGAAACAAACACTAGAAACAGAACTGAATAGCATGAGTTATTTGGTTTCAACGATTTCAGCCGCCAATCAGCTAGCAAAACTGCCGACACCACTTCAAGAAGAGCTGAGACAGCAAACTAAACCATTAAGAGACATCCCTAAATTAGGTTTTTCATTTCGTATGAAGAGTGGGAGTGAAGCAGAGTTGATTTTTGAATATGTCAACATCATGTTCATGCTGCCATTTATCTCCTATCATTTCGTTCTCACTAAATTAGAAAAGCATTCAACTGAAGCCATCAAGCTGTGGGAATTGCTGGGAGAATTAGAAGTAGCCGCTGCAATATTGAATTACCGTACTTATATGCCCATCACTTGCCGACCAGAGTTTACTGAGGGCGGTGTGACAGCGAAAGATATCTATCATCCATTGTTAAAAGAAGCGGTAGTGAATCCAGTCAACTGGCAGAAGAATACATTAGTCACGGGTTCCAATGCATCAGGAAAATCTACGTATGTCAAAAGTATAGCCATCAGCTGTATTCTAGCACAGACGATCCAAACAGCGATTGCAGAACAGTTTACCCTGCAACCTGGACATGTGTTGACTTCCATGGCAATCGAAGATGATTTATTTGAAGGCGACAGTTATTTTGTTTCAGAAATCAAATCGATCAAACGTTTGTTGGACCAAGTGGCTTCCAAAGAACGCTGCTACTGCTTCGTAGATGAGATTTTAAAAGGGACAAATACGATCGAACGGATTGCTTCTTCCGCTTCAGTCGTTCGGTGGCTTGCGGAGTATCCATCTTTAGCATTTGTCGCCACACATGATATCGAATTGACAGAGATTTTAAAGAATTATTGTGAGAATGTCCACTTTGAAGAACAAGTAACAGAAGGAAAAGGAATCAGTTTTGATTTCAAATTAAAAGAAGGACCTTCAAGGACCCGAAATGCGATTGCCTTGCTGAAAGTTTTGGATTACCCAGAGACTTTAGTAGAAACCGCAAAAACGGAAGCCGCGTTATTTGATGAAAAGCGGCAGTGGCATGTATTGGGATAGGCGAAGTGATCGAAAGTATTTATTGGATCAAAAATCTTGGCTTTTGCTTCCGCCGTTTATACGTGTTTAGAGCGTGAGACAAAAGTGTTCTTTACTTTTGTCTCACGCTCCTTTTGTTGCACATATGAATAGTAATCCTTTATCTTCGATTTGTTTTTTCTGAAAAGGTTATCTGACTTCGTCCGATTGATGTCTTTCATTAGGAGATTTTACTGAGCCCAGCAACCTGATTTTTCGCTGGAACCAAGTTGTTTTTTCATCTGGTGTATTCCATGATACAATAAAGAATCATGTCTATAAGGAGATAGGAAATAAATGGCAAATGCGCTTGAAATAAATAATTTGAAAAAGGTTTATGGAAGTGGGGTCGAAGCATTGCGAGGAATCGATCTTTCCGTAAAAGAAGGAGATTTCTATGCGCTATTAGGACCAAATGGAGCTGGGAAGTCTACAACGATCGGGATCATTACTTCTTTAGTCAATAAAACATCTGGAAAAGTGAAGGTCTTCGGTTATGATCTGGATACGGATCTAGTCCGAGCAAAGCAACAGATTGGATTAGTCCCGCAAGAGTTCAATTTCAATCCCTTTGAAACGGTCCAGCAAATCGTCGTGAATCAAGCAGGCTACTACGGTGTCTCTCGCAAAGAAGCGATGAAACGCAGCGAAAAATATTTGAAGCAGTCCAATCTTTGGGAAAAGAGAAATGTCCGTGCACGTATGCTTTCCGGGGGAATGAAGCGAAGACTGATGATTGCTAGGGCATTGATGCATGAACCACGTTTGCTGATTTTGGATGAACCAACAGCAGGAGTCGATATTGAATTGAGACGCGAGATGTGGGAGTTTCTCCGAGAATTGAACGAAAATGGTACAACGATCATTTTGACGACGCATTATCTAGAAGAAGCTGAAATGCTTTGTCGCAACATCGGGATCATCCAATCAGGTGAACTGATTGAGAATACTAGTATGAAAGAGCTTCTATCCAAACTGCAATTTGAAACATTTATCTTTGATTTAGCGCCATATGAGACCAAACCTGTGATTGAAGGATACGCTTGTACATTTGAAGATGAACAGACAATCGCTGTCGAAGTTGAACGAAATCAAGGGGTGAACGGAATCTTCGTTCAGCTGACAAGACAAGGAATCAAAGTTCTTTCTATGAGGAATAAGTCGAATCGTTTAGAAGAACTGTTCTTGAAAATCACAGAAGAAAATAATCATACGGAGGAGAAAAATGTTTAATCTTTATTTTACTGCATTAAAAAGTTTAGCTATCAAGGAAACGAACCGCTATTTGCGTATCTGGGTCCAAACACTGGTTCCGCCAGTGATCACGACATCCTTGTACTTTGTTATTTTCGGAAAAATGATCGGTGGGCGGATCGGTGACATGGGTGGTTTTTCATATATGGAATTCATCGTGCCTGGTTTGATTATGATGTCTGCTATCACTAGTTCGTATGCCAACGTTTCTTCGTCCTTCTTCTCTCAAAAATTCCAGAAAAACATCGAAGAAATCTTGGTAGCGCCTGTTCCTACGCATGTGATCATTTGGGGCTTTGTGATTGGCGGAGTGGGTCGTAGTATTCTCGTCGGCTCTCTCGTAACGATCATTTCCTTGTTCTTTGTACCACTTCATGTGTATTCATGGTTTATGGTCATTATTACATTATTGATGACGGCAATCTTGTTTTCGTTAGCAGGACTGCTCAACGGGATTTTTGCTCAGTCTTATGATGATGTATCGATCGTGCCTACATTTGTCTTGCAGCCGTTAACTTATCTAGGTGGCGTTTTCTATGCCATCTCTATGTTGCCGCCATTTTGGCAAGCTGTTTCGAAAGTCAATCCGATCGTTTATATGATCTCCGGTTTCCGTTACGGATTCCTTGGAACAATCGATGTGCCAGTAGCAACATCGATGATCGTACTTGTGCTATTCATCGTTGTTTTGTACGCCGTTACTTGGTATTTGATCAATAAAGGAAGAGGATTGAGAAGTTAGAAAAGAGGTTGTGAAATCAGCGTTTTGA
>NZ_BJLL01000092.1:0-5634 GCF_007996925.1 Enterococcus sp. NBRC 3427
GTGGGACAAAAGTAAAGAAAAACTTTTGTCTCACGCTCTAAACATGTGTAAACGGCGGAAGCAGAAGCAACTCCTTCGGAAATAAGCTGAAATTCACGAAAATTTGAAAAGCAATTTTCGTGAATTCCCTCTTATTTCTTGGAGTTAATCGCTTCTGTCCCAGCCTCATTATAGTCAATATGATTCGAACGAAGCATCAAGGCAGAATACCGAGCGACTGAAGCAAACCTAGACATGTGAATATCAGATAAACGACTAGAAAAAATAGAGCAACCCTTCCGCCTAAGCGCGCGAAAAACTTAGTCTGATGCTTCCGACTCATCAAGTAAGAAAAAAGTAGCAGTAACCATCCAACAATCGATGCATCAACTGGCAAATGGAGATTTCTAAAAATAACGACCCCCATTTTCCCACTTTGCAAATCCAAAGTTAGAAAAATGACAGAAAAAAGAGAAAGAAAAAAGATACCGTTTGCTAAGTTGAAAATTTTTTTCATAATAACCACCTTTATATTATTGAAAAGACAGGAATAATAAACTAAAAGCAACGATAGAAGAGCCAGTAAACAAAACGAATGAAAACGATATCTTAAAGAGGCGTGATAAAGAAACAATAAAAAATTAACGTAGTTCCGGCAACTTTTCTTGATAATTCCATAGACGGGACGCTATGAAAAGTTTTCTTTTCATGGCGTCCCGTCTACTAGAATATAAATAACATTATTATTCAATCAACCGCTTCACGATTGCATAATCCCCTTCATAAGGTTCATCTACACCATTGATTTTTTGATAGGGATCAACCCCTTTTCCCGCAATGACGACTGAATCCTGCGGAGCACTTTCTGCTAAAGCACGTCGAATCGCTTCAGGACGGTCCATTTCATAATGAACGATCAATTCTGGATTAGTAATTGCTTCATTGATTTCTTCCGCGATTTTTTGCGGATCTTCAAATGCTGGGTCATCTGCCGTCAAAAAGGCAACGTCAGCTGTTTCTGATAGCACTTTTCCAAAATCATGTCGACGGGAGATTGCTTTGTTTCCTGGGCTGCCTAATACAACAATTACACGACCATCTGGATGTTCATTTTTGGCAAATTCCAGCAATGTTTTCAAACTTAGATAATTATGTGCGTAGTCCACATAGACATGCGCCCCATTTGATTGGATCAATTGATCCATTCGGCCTGGTACACGAGCTTCTTTTAATCCGGCTTGTGCATCTTGACTGGAAGCACCTGTTAGTGCTGCGGCAATGATCGCACTGGCTGCATTTTCTTGATTGAATCCTCCGGCCAGCAAAATATCATAAGCAGTATCGCAGATAGCTAAGTGATCTTGACGAGAAGATAAAGTAAACCCGTGGTTACCTTTGTCTGAATGAATCACTTGATAATTGCTTTCTTCCGAACGACCATAAGTGATCGTTGGGATCTGGAATAGATCGGCGGTTTCTTTAAGCAAATCAAAATAGTCACTTTCGTGATTCAAAACAACTGTTTTTGAGTTTAAGATCAATTGACGCTTGCAATAGAAATAGTCATCAAATGTCGGATGTTCGATCGGACTGATATGGTCAGGCGAGATATTCAAGAAGATTCCTACATCTAAAGTCAACCCGTACACACGTTGTGTTTTGTAAGCTTGGGAAGAAACTTCCATCACTAAATGAGTCATACCATTTTCAACTGCTTCTGCCATCATACGATATAAATCTAATGACTCAGGCGTTGTTAAATGGGATTTGAAATACGTTTTGCCATCTAGCGTTGTATTCATCGTAGAAAGCAATGCAGTTTTTTTATTCGTTGTGTGATCCAAGATTGCTTTAGTAAAGTACGCAGCAGTTGTTTTACCTTTTGTTCCAGTGAATCCAATCACTTTCAATTTATTTTGTGGATAGTCGTAAAAGGCCATAGCAAGAAGTGCCATTGCTTTACGGATATCCGTCACAATGATTCCTACTGCTGAATTTTCGTATGGCTGCTCTGATACGTAATATTGGATACCTTGTTTGATCGCTGAATCCAAATATTCTTCTTTGAAATTCATTCCTTTACAGAAAAACAGAGTAGAAGCATCAGCTTTTCTTGAATCATAACTTAACTGAAGAAATTCAGCTTTTTCTGGTACATCAAGATGCCAGCCTTTTGTTGAAACAAATTCTTTTAATAGATGTTCTTTTAATAGTAAATGACGGATGTCTTCTAAAGAGAAGCTCATTGATTGATCCCTCGCTTCATTCAATTTCTTGGTTTATTATAGCACACTCTTTTCAATATATCGTTTGATTCCGCTATGACAAAATCCAGCTTTATTCAAATTTTCTTGACACAGGGGACAAGCGGATGAGTATTTTCATAAACAATGAACTGACTGTAATAGATAGGAGAACGAACAGTGTTTCCCACAATCCAAAAACATAATAATTCAAAAAGACGATAAAGCTATTCGTAAGTAACAGTCCTTGCGGCATTGGAAGTCGAAAAAATTTGTGAAAAATAATTGGCGGTATCGTTATCCCGCCATTTGAGGCTCCGACGGTGTACAATGTGTAAACGCCAAGACTGAACAAAAGACTTCCTGAAATCAGTGAGAAGAAATGAGAGGAGAGCATTTCCACTTTTGGAACGATTTCTAAAACAACAGGAAAAAGCAGACTTCCCGCTACAGTTTTAAAAAATATTGATTTTCCTAATAGAATAGCGGCTAGAAGCAGCATCATAAGATTGATGCTCCAAACAGTAACTGAACGTTGGATAGAAAAGGCCGTTTCAACTAAATGTCCAATTGCGCCCACTCCGGCGGAAGCTATATCGTGAGGGAGCAAGAACCAATTCAATCCAACTGTGATAAAGAAAAGACCTAAAAATATAACGGGTAGTTTTTTTATTTCTTGTGTCATTGATATCTCCTATAAATGTTAGCCATAAAAGGCTGTATATTTCTTTACTTTACCAAAAAAACGAAACCGAATTCAAAAAAACATTCGTTCTTATAAAAGTTATATAAAATCGATTGCCAGTTTCTGTTTTACCAATTAAAATGATAGTAATGTTTTGTAGAAAGTTGGGATCTGACCGATGGATAATCAAAGAAAACCAGCATTAGATCAATTATCACCGCAAGAAAAAATGGCACGAGGCTCTGCCTGGATGACCGCCAGTAATATCATTTCAAGGTTGCTAGGAGCTGTCTATATCATTCCTTGGTATGCTTGGATGGGCGAAAATGCTAAGGCTGCCAATGGATTATTCAATATGGGGTACAATATATATGCATTATTTCTACTAATCTCTACAGCAGGAATACCCGCGGCGATCGCAAAACAAACCGCGCGATATAATTCGTTGAATGAATATGGCACTTCACGACGATTATTCATCCGTGCATTACAGATGATGGGCGGGTTAGGTCTTTTGTTCGCTTTGTTCATGTACATCGCCTCTCCTTGGCTAGCTCATGCTTCTGGTGGCGGAGAAGAACTGATTCCAACGATGCGTTCTTTGAGTATCGCTGTATTGGTTTTTCCTTGTATGAGTGTGATACGAGGGTATTTTCAAGGGAACCAAGAGATGATGCCTTATGCGCTGTCGCAGATCGTCGAACAAGTTGCACGTATTTTTTATATGCTGTTGGCTACATTCATCATCATGAAAGTCATGAATGGCGATTATGTGACGGCGGTCACGCAATCAACTTTCGCGGCATTTATCGGTATGCTAGCAAGTATCCTTGTCCTTTTGTATTTTTTGAAGAAACATCAAGCGTATACATCTGCATTTATCCACTACAGCGAAAACAAAGTAAATATTGCAACGAAGGAATTGTTGTTAGATACCATTAAAGAAGCAATACCGTTTATTATCGTTGGTTCAGGGGTAACAATCTTCAAATTAGTCGATCAATTCACTTTTATGAGGATCATGTCCGCATCCACTGAATATTCCAATGCACAGTTGCTAGATCTTTTTTCGATTTTTAGTGCCAATCCAGATAAGTTGACGATGGTAGTTATCGCATTGGCAACATTGATCGCGTCTACCGGGTTACCGTTGATTACAGAAGCTGTTACGTTGAAAGATCGAGTAGGGCTGGCAAAATTGACGAGCGGAAATTTACAACTGTTTTCATTTTTTATGTTTCCAGCGACATTTGGTGTCATGTTACTTGCCTATCCGCTAAACACATTATTTTATACACCAGATTCTCTAGGAAGCAATGTACTGATCCAAGCAAGTTTTGTAGGACTCTTCTTAGGGTTATATATGCTAGTTTCCAACATGCTGCAAGGAATGTTTGAAAACAGGGCGGCAATCAGTTATTTGGTTGTTGGATTTCTGGTGAAACTACTTCTTCAATATCCAGCCATTCGTTTATTTGAAGTGTATGGCCCTTTATTAGCGACAATGCTCGGGTTTGCTGTGTCTTGTACTTTGATCTTAAAGAGGATCCATGAAGTAGCTCGCTTTAAACCAAGTTTTGTCTGGCGTAGGACATTACTGATCTTTATTCTTACCTTGATTATGCTTTTTGCTTCGTGGATCACAAAGATGATTTTTGGGACTTTCTTAAATGAAGATAGTAAATTCCAGTCTCTATTATTGATTCTTGCAGTAGCAGGCATAGGGGCATTGGTGTACGGTTATTTAGCTTTGAAAATCCGTTTGGCAGAAAGACTACTAGGACCAGGAATAGCGCGTTTACGACACAAATTAAAAATAAAATAAGTGAATGGGAAGAGCTGAATCAATGCTCTTTTGAAATGGGGGAAACGCATGCGTTTAGATAAATTTTTAGCAGACATGGGACTTGGTAGCCGCAAAGAAGTCAAAGGATTGATCAAAAAAGGAACGATTGAAGTCAATGGACAAGTGGTCAAAAGCGATAAAGCGCAAGTAAACGAGTTTGAAGATACGGTTACTTATTTAGGAGAAATCATTGCGTATCAAAAAGATTTTTATTATATTTTGCATAAACCTGCAGGAGTCATTTCTGCTACTCAGGATAATCATGATCAAATCGTAATCGATTTGTTGGAAGACCAGGATTATCGGGAAGATCTTTTTCCAGTTGGCCGATTGGATAAAGACACGGAAGGCCTCCTGATTTTAACGAATGATGGGGTATTTGCCCATCAGTTATTATCACCAAAAAAACACGTGGAGAAAGAATATCTAGCTGAGGTTAGCGGTATAATGACAGAAGAAGATATCCATTTATTTGCAGAAGGACTGATTATGGATGGCGATGAGCAGACATTGCCGGCAAAACTCCAAATTGATCAAGTAGATCAAGAGTCAGAAACTTCAATTATCCGTCTGATTTTGCATGAAGGGAAGTTTCACCAAGTCAAGCGAATGGTCAAAGCAGTAGGAAAAGAAGTCTTATATTTAAAAAGAATCCGTATGGGGAATTTTTGTCTGCCTAAAGATTTGAATAAAGGGCAGTATCGCCCTATGACCAAAGAAGAGCTAGAACAAGTGAGAGAAAAATAAGTGAATGGATAGCTAAAAGAATAAGCATTGTAGTTGTAGCGCCATCTGAAAAGCAGACTTGTCCGTCTGACTTTTGGATGGCTTTTTTGTGAAGGAAAGCAAAGATTAAGCGTAGAGGTTGTAATAGAAGTGGT
>NZ_BJLL01000093.1:0-5623 GCF_007996925.1 Enterococcus sp. NBRC 3427
TTTTTTATTTAAAAATAAAATCTTTCTATTAAAGGACAAGACTAAAATAATCTTAGAATAAAAAGAGAATAGAAATGATTCAAACTTTCCATACATCAATAAAATAGTAAAAATTAAATTTTTGAATAACGTGCACGTGTTTATTTGATAACGTTTTTTTATTGAGAGGAGGGATGAAAATGACCAAGAAAACTCAAAATAAAATCCAACGTATATGTCAAAAACATTTTGATTCTAGACTAAAAGCTGTATCTCGAAGAAAACACTTGCGTTCCATTGCAGTTTCGATAATCGTGATTCTTACTTTCTTAGGAAGTTTATCCAATATGAATGTAAACGTTTATACAGAAACGTCAAGTTTTGCTAACCAAACGACAGAGGAGACAAATAGTCCACCCGCCTCTGAAATACAGTCAACAGAAAGTACCAATCAGTCTAGCAACAACGAGACAACCTCAACTACACCCTCGACTCAGCTGATTGATCCGACAGAAAAAGAAATTGCAGCAGCAAAAGCAGCAGGGGAAAAAGCTTATTCAGAAACAGGTAGAAGTCAGACATTTAGTGCTGTTGCGGCCACTACGAATTTCAACGGACATACCATACCAGATGGATATACAGTGATATATGCCAAAGATGGAGTCATTGTTGCGGTTAACGGAACGATGAGTGCGGATAAAACCATGTTACAAGGTGTTACCAAAGCAATCGCTTTTATTGATAACCGTCCAGATATCCATAATCTGTTTATTGGCTCCACAGTAAATGGTACTACTACCACCTTCCCAAAAAGTATCTATATGGGGGTGGCTACCGCTGGAAATACGATCGATTCCGTTACACCCAATGCGGATAAAAGTTATTCTTTTACACCTTCAACATGGGGAGGGCTTCCTGCCGGAGGAGGTATGAGTACTTTTTCAATCGGTATACAGTTAGCAAACGATATTCCATTCACAGGGTACTCGATTAAAAATGGACAGATCGTTGATAACAAGGGGAATATTTCAGTTGTCCCAACCTATCAAGTAGCGACGGTTCAGGTCAATGCGAACCGGACAGGAACTTTTTCTTATACAGTCAATGGTGGAGCAGCAAAAATCGGAACGTATGGTACTGCACTATCTGGTATCCATGTGGGGGACAAAGTGGTTATTACTCCAACAGCAGTAACGGGCTATTCTTTTGCACAAACAAACGGTTCTTTCACAGCCCTAGAAAGTAACGTCGATACGGTGACCTATACAGGCAAACAAACACCAATCACTATTAAGTATCAAGACTATTTTGGACAGACGATTGCTCCTTCTAAAATAATGAATCTTACTTACGGAAGTGCTGCACAAGACCTGACGACTAATGTGCCTACTATCAGCGGATATACCTTTACAGCTGTTTCAGCAACAGAAACAAAGAACCAATCAGCAACGAGTGTTTCAGCTAGTTTAGATACAAATGGAAATGTAATCGTAAAGGACGCAAATGGAAAACAGATTTCTGAAGTCATCCTATATTATAAGACAAATGAAAGAGTATCAATCAATGTAAATGGCAGTAAGTACTATGATGGTCTTTCTGTTGTACCGATCGTTAAATATACCTTTAATGATAAAACAGAATCAACATCCCTTTTAAACAATGATCTCAGTATTGATCAAATCACATGGAATCCAACTGATTTCAAAGCGATGAATGAAAAGGGAGTTGAAGTAACTGCGCCTACTGAAATTGGAACCTATACGTCTTGGCAATTGACAGAAAGCGGACTAGCTAAACTAGCTGCCAGAACAAACTATCTATTTACTATCGTGCAGACATCTGATATCTATACGATCAAGCCAATCAGCGGTACGGTAGAGCTCGGTGGCAGTAAGACATATGATGGAAAAGCAGGAATCCCGTCAATCCATGTCAAGCCAGCAGAAGGTGTCACCAGTTCGCTTACTCCAGTGCAAGTGACACTTAGCAACACGGACTACACAGTAGATGCACAATCAGCAAAAAATATGGTTAATGCTGGCAGCTATACAATCAAGTTAACGAAAAGCGGAATAGATAAAGTCAAAGCAGCAAATCCCAAGATGTCATTTACTGATATAGCTAACACATCAGGAACCTATACCATCAATAAAGCTGGTGCAGTGATTACTGTCGATGACGCTGTCTTTAATTATGATGCCCAAAGTCACTCGATTCCGGTTGGAAATGTCCACGTTGCTGGTGTTGTCTCAGGTGAATCATTGGATTATACACTAACAGCTAACAGCCGGACAGATATCGGAACACAAATAGTAACGATTAGTTTAAGGGAAGGAACTGTAAACAATAATTATTCGATTACCGCAACAGATACCGCTAAGTTGACGATCAATCCGACTCTCTTGCTTCCTTCGACAGGCGGGATAGGTCTACTACCCTTTGTCTTTTTGGGAATAATCTTTATTTTTTCTGGTTTCTTTTATTTTATCCATCGTAAGAGAAAAGCAGGTGAACAGCGATGAAAAAAACAAAAAATGTACGTGTGGATAGGTTTGCTGTTCTCTTTTTTATCCTACTGGACTTTTTTATTGTTTCTCCGACTGTGTCAGCTAGAGAATCACCCATCACATTTACTTTGCATAATCTAATGTTCGAAAGCGAACAGATGCCAAGTATCAGTCAAAACGACGGAATGGATAGTCCAGATAACTTTCAGGAGGCAAAAGGGTTGAACGGTGTTACTTTCGCTATATATGATGTCTCGGATGAATTTTACAAGCTGCGGACAGAAGGAAGTAGTGTAGAAGATGCACAAAGAAAGCTAGCACAAAAAAGCGATAGTGGAAAAATACTGGCAGAAAGTGTAACAAAAACAGTAGACGGGGAAGAGGGCATTGCTTCTTTTCGTGTATCGGACAATGACGAGCAAGGTCGTGACGCTATTTACCGATTTGCGGAAATAAAATCTTCAGATCAAGTAAAAGAAAAATCAGCACCATTTGTCGTCGTGCTTCCTGTGACAGATTCATCTAATCATAAATTGACGACCATCCACTTGTATCCCAAGAGCGAACAAAAAATACCTGCTGCACTCACATTAATAAAAAAAGTAGAGAACAAGCAGACAGATTTTGCAGATGGGGATAAAGTACCTTATCTCATCACCACCACAATTCCGGAGAACATCAACGAGATAGGAACCTATACGATCAAAGATACAGCTGATCCTCAGTTGTGGCTAGAACCAGAAACAATTGATCTTTTGATTAGTGGAGAAAAGATTCATACATTTCATACACAAAAAACAAAACATGGTTTTGTATTATCAGATCCTGGAAAAGATCTCAGTTCGTTTGCTGGGAAAAAATTAACAATCCGTTACCAAATGACATTGAAAGAAAACAGTGAAAAAACGACATTTGACAACGAGGTACGTTTGACGACTGACAATCAAACAGTAGAAACACATCTTGCCATCCAAACAGGTGGCAAACAATTTGTCAAAGTAGATCGGCAAACGAAACAAAGACTGGCAGATGCTCAATTTCTAGTCAAAAGAGATAACCAATATTTAGCGCAAGAAAATGGGATAAATCACTGGGTAGCCAAAGATGATCCGAGAGCAACGATTTTTACTTCCAGTAAAGATGGAACATTTTCTGTCCATGGTTTGTCTTTTGGAAGCTATGAACTAGTTGAGATCAAGCCGCCTAAAGGATATGTATGGAGTTCAGCACCAATTCTCTTTGAAGTTGAAGAAGGCAGTTATGATCCACTTCATCCTATACCATTGGAAATCATCAACGAACTAGAAGCAAATCGGACAAATAACGGAAAAACGCCAGTTCATATGCAGACGAATAGTCCATCAAATGAAAAAAGTGGAGGAAGCTTTCCAAAAACAAACGAAGAGATGCTTGGAAGTTTTTCAATCTTAGGGTTGTTGCTAGTCCTTTCAACAGGGACAGCTTGGTTTTATAAAAAACAACAAAAAGGGAAACAATAGGAGGAAAATAAAATGAAAAACATCAAAACAAAAATATGGGTACTTCTAGGAACTACTATTATGTTGCTTCCTTTCATTCTCAGCCTAGGAACTGCAGATGTCTCTGCAGCCGTATCACCTACACCAGAAAATGTCACGGTTAATTTGCATAAATTGAAATTCACTTCAGCACCAGAAAATCAAATAAACAACGGAACGGAACTGACATTTCCGAATAGCGAACCATTGAATGGCGTAGAATTCAACGTATACGACATCACTGCTACGTACTATCCAAGTAAAGATACAGCAGTTCCAGCAGATGCTACACCCTTCGCAAGTGTAACAACTTCTGGTGAAGGATTAGCTAACTTGACTCTTCCAGGTAAATCTGATGGGAAAGATGCTGTATACGTCTTTGTAGAAACACCAAAACCTGGTGTCGAAATGTCGCCAAATATCGTGTTAAGCTTACCCTTTTACAACCCTGATTCATCAGACCCTGACAAACCTTTAGACACGATTCATCTATATGCTAAAAATGTCATCAAAGAAAGCAATATCAAAATCCAAAAAGCTGGGAACTTTTCAGGAGTAGATAAGTTAGCAGGGGCGCAATTCCAGATCAAAAATTCAGACAATCAATTTGTGACTGGTTTTGATGAAAACACCGGTGTCGCTCTTTATGGTCCTGCCGAATCAGCATTGACATTCACAACTGATACTGAAGGATCCATCAGTGTCAATGGGTTACTAGACGGCAATTATACTTTAGTTGAAACAAAAGCACCAGATGGTTATCAATTGACCGATCCACAAAAAGAAACCTCATTTGTAGTAGAAAACGGAAAATTGCAACAAACAACCGGAATCATCCATGGCGCAGATGAAGCCGATCTTGGGAATCCAAACGGTGTAGTCAATCGGGAAAATACAACTACAGATAACACGATTACTGTAGAAAACGTCCAAAACTACGGTGATTTCCACTTCATCAAACAAGATGTGAACACGCAAGAAAAATTAGCCGGTGCAGAATTTTCTATTCTAAGAGCAAAAGATCCAACTGTTAAATTAATGAAAAAAATAGCAAACCTCACCTCAGGAGAATACCCATATGCTTGGTCAGATGAAGTCGCAGGTTCTGACTGGGAAGAAGTGAAATTGATTTCTGATTCAGAAGGGGAATTTTCAATCGAAGGGCTGAAACAAGGGGCATACTGCCTTCAAGAAACAAAAGCACCAGAAGGCTACGCATTACCTAAGAATGAAGCTGCGTACACTGAATTTACAGTAGATGATGATCCAACAACTTCTGATGAAACAACGATCGATAACCAACCTAAAGGAATCTTGCCTTCAACTGGTGGTATGGGGATCATCGTATTCATCTTGGTAGGTATTGCTTTAGTTGGAGGAGCAGTGATCTACTTCAAAAAACGCCATCAAGAAACAGAAGCTTAAACTATTGGAAACAGAAATCATACGATAAATAAACGACAGTGATTCAAATGGGGAGAAAGGTTGTGACAGAAGTGGTCGTGCTCTCGGTATTAAGTCAAATTTATGGAAAAATGTGAGGAACTATTTTTCCGTTTGCTTCTCTAATACTTAGGTCAAGGCACTGATTTCACAACCTCTTCATATATAAACGGTGTT
>NZ_BJLL01000094.1:0-5465 GCF_007996925.1 Enterococcus sp. NBRC 3427
CTGATTTTTTACAATCAATTTATACTTTAAAGCTTTGGTGGGGATTGTTTCGTAAATCCAAAAGATATTATAAGGATCTGAGGTAAGATAGAAATTTCTAAATTCAAAGTTTTTTTGTTTGTTTATAATTTTTTCCATGTATCGTGGATAGATACTAATAAGGATATTGTTAGTCATCGAGTGTCCATAATTCTCGTGTGGATTTTTCATTAATATAAGCTAAATAACTATTTTCAGTTAACTTAGCTGCCAGTTCCTTACTAGCTTCAGTCATTTCTATTAATGCTTTCCAATTGGGGATAGGGCTATCCAAACCAGAAATTTTTGTCGGCTTATTTAAACGATTCCATTTTCTAATTGTTGTTCCTACTCTTATAGCTGAACTCGAACTGCTTTCTGTATTGTATTTATTTTTCACTTGTAAAAGAATTGGTGAGGTTCCTAAATAACAGAAATCAACAGCTCGATATACAGAGCCGGCGCACCAAATCCAACCTTCAGGTTCTAACACTTCGGCTAAATATTCCTCTAAAATACTTCCGTTCATGTTCTCAGCGCTCATATATAAAAAATGTCCACGCAAGTAGTCATTCAATACTTTTTGATCATCAATATTAGCATTTGCTGCTACTCTAGTAGTTAAAGCAGCATCTTTTTCGCCAAATGTTTTAAGAGGTTTTTTTAATGCTGGGTTATTCCTATCCCTGATGTATTTATTACACCATTTTGTTAAGTAAATTTTTGCCATAATTAATGGATTATCACTATCAGGTACTGATATACAAGTGAACAAACTTGGTCCATTGTTGAGTGCAAAATAAAAAAGTTCTTTTAAATTTTTATGATACTTACTATCTTCAACGTCATCGATAACTTCATCAAAAATAATGGATGCCTGTTCTGTGGTTAAACCTTCATTTAAGATTGATTCAAAAGTTCTATTTTTGTTAGGCATATACGTCACGTAGCTTGTTATCAAGAATAAGATTCTTTCTTTTTTTTTTTTTTGCTTTTTCTAAAAGGGAGTATGCTAAAATAAGAGGGTATATAGCAACTTTAAATAAGAGATAGGAGTGTATCTTTTTGGGTGCAGAATTAAATCAAAAATTATTTAGTGCGGCAGATAATCTCCGTAGCAAAATGGATGCGTCAGAATATAAAAATTATTTATTGGGGCTGATTTTCTATAAATATTTATCCGATCGTTTGTTGGAACACGTGGTTCTTTTAGCAGATGAATCCTTAGAGGAATATGACACAGTAAGCAAACAAACGATGTTGTATCGTGAATTACTTTCAGATGAAGAATCAAAAGAAGATCTGATTGCAACAATCGTTGATATTTTGGGGTATGCGATTTCGCCAGAGTATCTTTTCAACGTCTTAGCGGATCAAGCAAAACAAGCAACGTTCCAATTGAATGATTTAAATAAAGCCTTTGTGCAATTGGCATCTACCTACAATCAATTTAATGGGTTATTTGATGATGTGGATCTCCAATCAAAAAAACTAGGAACAGATGAGCAACAACGAAATGTGACGATTACCGAAGTCATTAAGAAATTGAATGACGTGGAGGTTTTAGGTCACGATGGGGACGTGATCGGGGATGCTTATGAATTTCTGATCAGTCAATTTGCTTCAGAAGCAGGGAAGAAAGCCGGAGAATTTTACACGCCTCATATGGTTTCTGATATGATGGCACAAATCGTGACGCTCGATCAAAAAGAACGACGATTCTTTAGTGTTTTTGATCCAACGATGGGTTCAGGTTCATTGATGTTAAACGTACGTAACTACTTAACTCACCCAGATAACGTTAAATATCATGGGCAAGAACTAAATACAACGACATACAATCTAGCGAAAATGAACTTGATTTTACATGGGGTAGATGCCGAAGAAATGAATCTCCGCAATGGGGATACGTTGAATAAGGACTGGCCAACAGATGAACCTTACACATTTGATGCAGTAGTGATGAACCCACCTTATTCGGCTAACTGGTCAGCAGATACGACCTTCTTAGATGATTCTCGGTTTAATCGTTATGGAAAATTAGCGCCAAAATCCAAAGCAGATTTTGCGTTTCTTCTTCATGGGTTCTATCATTTGAAGGAAACTGGTACCATGGCTATCGTCTTACCACACGGAGTTTTATTCCGTGGCGCTGCAGAAGGGGTCATCCGTCAAAAATTACTAGAAGACGGCAGTATTTATGCTGTGATTGGTATGCCTGCGAACTTGTTCTTTGGTACATCGATTCCAACGACGGTGATTGTATTGAAGAAGAATCGTCAAACTCGAGATGTATTATTCATTGATGCTAGTCGTGAATTTGTTAAAGGGAAAAATCAAAATAAACTATCGGAAGAAAACATTCAAAAAATCCTCGAAACCTACGCTGAAAGAAAAGATGTCGAGAAATACGCTCATTTGGCAACCTTTGATGAAATCAAAGAAAATGACTATAACTTAAATATCCCACGCTATGTAGATACGTTCGAAGAAGAAGAACCAATTGATATGGTTCATGTCGGAAATGACATCAAGAAGATACGACAAGAACAGCAAGTACTAGAAAAAGAACTTTTGGAAGCTATCTCTTCCCTGCAAACAACACCTGAAAACGAAGCGTGGTTGCAAGGTGCGCTGGAGGTGTTTAAGCATGAGTAAGGATAAACAACCAGAAATTCGATTTCCTGGATTTACAGAGGATTGGGAAGAGCGTAAGTTAGACGAAATATTTGGAAAAATTAGAAATGCTTTTGTGGGAACAGCAACTCCATACTATGTTGATGAAGGTCATTTTTATCTTGAATCAAATAATGTTAAGGATGGAAGAATAAATCGAAATGATAGCGTAAAATATTTTGTGTAAATAGATATTTAGGGTAGAAAAAAAGAAAGTCCATTCTGTAAAATTAAAGTTACCACAACCGAAATTTTATAGGAGGACTTTCTCATGCCCAATTTTACTACAGAAATTATGGAAACACTAATCAATAAAGGTGATTTAGATGAATTATTTCGATGTCATTTAGAATTAGCTGTTAATTCATTATTACAGGCTGAATTAACAGCTTTTCTTGATTATGAAAAATATGATCGTGCTGGGTTCAATTCAGGTAATTCCCGTAATGGGAATTATTCACGTTCATTCAGAACAGAGTATGGAGAATTAAATTTGGTGATTCCTAGAGATAGAAATGGTAAGTTTTCTCAACAAACTTTACCTGCTTATAAAAGAACCAATGACTCTTTAGAAACCACTATTATTCAGCTATTTCAAAAAGGAATTACTATGTCTGAAATCTCTGAATTGATTGAAAAAATGTACGGGCATCACTATACGCCACAAACCATTTCAAATATGACTAAAATAGTTTCTGAAGATATTATTGCCTTTAAAGAAAGGTCCTTAGAATCCAGATACTCTGTCATTTTTATGGATGCTACTCACATTCCTTTAAAAAGACAAACTGTTTCAAAAGAAGCAGTTTATATTGTAATTGGCATTCGATTAGATGGAACCAAAGAGGTTCTTGGGTTTAGTCTTGCTCCAACTGAATCTGCTTATGTTTGGAAAGAGATTCTTCAAGACCTAAAAGACCGTGGTTTAAAAGAGGTTTTATTAGTCGTAACTGATGGTTTAAGTGGCATTAACGATAGTATTCATAGTGTTTATCCAAATGCTCAATTTCAACAATGTTGTGTCCATATATCTAGAAATATCGCTCATAAGGTTCGTGTTAGTGATCGACAAGAAATCTGTAGCGATTTCAAATTAGTTTATCAAGCAAGTTCAAAAGAAGAAGCAAATAATCAAATAAGGTTTATGATAGATAAATGGAAAAAGCAGTATCCACGAGTGGTTAAATTGCTCATGAATCCTGCTATATTAACCTTTTATAATTTCCCTCCGTCAATCAGAAGAACTATTTATTCAACTAATTTGATTGAAGGTTTTAACAAACAATTAAAGAAATATACCAAAAGAAAAGAGCAATTTCCTAATGAAGAATCTCTGGAGAGATTTCTAGTATCTCAATTCAACAACTATAATCAAAAGTTTCTATGCCGGGTTCATAAAGGTTTTAAAGAAATACATGATACATTAGAATCAATGTTTTAACTTGATCAACAGAATGGGCTTTTCCATTTACACATAATTCTTGACGCAACCGGTTAAATGAAAATAGATTAGATAGATATTATAAATATGTTGATTCTATTTTCATAGCAATGGAGAAAATACATTAGCAATATATAAAAGAAGGTATCAAGAGTCACAGTGAATTTATTCCGAAAAGTGAAAAGAGCAAATATAAAATTTAATAAAAATATAGAACTAAATAGGAAAACGTAGACGTAATTTTCTACGTTTTCCTTTTCATATATTATTATTTGTCAAATTAAGCGAGACAAAACTTTCCATTTACGTAACTCAAAAAAACTTCTAATGGTGTTTGGTAATTTAGTGATTTTCTAGGGATATGGTTTCTTTTGGACGCAACGGATGAGATGAATCCTTGATTGACTTGGTTGAAGTCCATTTCTTTTGGTAGTCCATCTTTTCTGAGGAGTCCGTTTGAAAGTTCATTTAATCCCCGTTGGGAAGGCGTTCCTGGGTCTGCGAAATAAATATCAATATCATTCGTATTACTAATACTTTTCCAATTAGAGAATTCTTTTCCACAATCAAAGGTAATTGATTTGAAAAGATTTTTGGGTACGGATTGAAGCCATTCATTAATCGAATTTTCAATATCAACTGCCTTACGGCCTTCTGGTTTCAAGGCGATAATGGCTTTTGAAAGTCGCTCAACGAGTGTGATGACGGCACTTTTATGGTGGATGCCGACAATCGTATCACCCTCTAAATGTCCAAATTCTTCTTCGAAAACGACATAATCTTTTTTACGTTCAGAAATATTTCTTTTGAATGCCTGTTTTCCACATTTTTCCTTATAACCATTTGGTTTTCGTTTTCCTTGCATCGGTAAATGTAAAACATTGAATTCTCCCGTCTTAAACCGGCGATAGAGGGTACTTACTGAACAAGAGAAGGTTCGCTCTGCACGGCCAATAATGACGTCTGGGGTCCAACCTTCAGTTGATCTTTTTGCAATGTATTCTTTTTCCTCAGCAGGAAAAATGATTTCGGTTCTCCCACAACGTCGCTTATTTTCTTTGTATTGTTCAAAGTATTCAAGTGCTGTTCCACCACATTTGAGAAAGTTATAGACATTGTAAATTGTTTGGCGTCCACGTTTAAGCTGCTTCGCAACGATAGCAACCGGAGTTTCTTGATGAAAATATGCTTCTATCATTACAAGCTCGTTTAGTGTAAGATGGGTATAAGTCATTTATGTTCACTCTCCTTGTATGCTTTAGCGGGTATTACAATTTGAGTGTAACATAAATGGCTTTTTTATTTGTCTCGCTTAATTATACAAACGGCG
>NZ_BJLL01000095.1:0-5197 GCF_007996925.1 Enterococcus sp. NBRC 3427
AAATTTTTAATGAGATAGCTTTTTTTGCAATTATGAGAATTTATTTTGTTATTTAATGATTTTGATTCGTTTTCATCAAGTAATGAAAATGATAGAATAAACATACTTTAGGATTAAAGGAGATTTCTAATGAAAAAACTAAAATTATTCTTACCAATAATAGGATTAGCTATTCTTTTATCAGGCTGTTCAAAGTGGATTGATCGAGGAGAATCCATTACTGCAGTTGGCTCTTCTGCCTTACAGCCTTTAGTAGAAACGGTTGCTGAAACCTACCAGACAGAAAATCCTGGAAAATTCATCAATGTACAAGGGGGCGGAAGCGGAACTGGTTTGTCTCAAGTACAGTCAGGAGCAGTCGATATCGGAAATTCTGATTTATTCGCGGAAGAAAAATCAGGGATTGATGCTTCGGCATTAGTCGATCATCGAGTAGCAGTTGTTGGAATCACTCCTATTGTGAACAAGGATATTGGCGTAAAAGATATCAGTATGGAAAACCTGAAAAAATTATTTACGGGCGAGATCAAAAACTGGAGTGAAGTCGGTGGGAAAGATCAGCCAGTAGTTATATTGAACCGTGCATCAGGAAGCGGGACCCGTAGTACGTTTGAAAAATGGGTATTGGACGGAGAAACAGCTGTTCAGGCACAGGAACAAGATTCAAGCGGAATGGTGCGCCAAATCGTTGCGGACACACCCGGAGCAATCAGCTATGTTGCTTTTTCTTACGTTTCCGATGATGTGGATACGTTGAATGTTAACGGTGTGGAACCGACAGACGAAAATGTGACAACGAACAAATGGACGATTTGGGCATATGAGCATATGTACACAAGAGACCATCCAAAAAAACTGACAAAAGAATTTTTAGACTATATCTTATCTGAAGAAGTACAAGATAATATTGTCGGAGAGCTAGGCTATATCCCTGTTTCACATATGAAAGTTGAACGTGATTGGCAAGGAAACATTGTTAAAGAGTAATCTTTACACAAAATTTACAAACTTAGCTAAACTTTTACATGTTATTAAAACCAAATTGATGTTCAATTTGTACACTGAGTGAGTATGTTAAACCTGATTAAGGGGGAGTCATCTGTGGAAGATGTGAAAAAAGTATTATTAACAAAATCAAAACGTTCAAAAATGGAACAGCGCGGAAAATTTATTAGTTTTTTATGTATCGCGCTGATCGTGTTGGTTGTATTATCTATTTTTTATTTTGTCGCTAGTAAAGGATTGGCCACCTTTTTTACTGATAAGATCAATGTATTTGATTTTCTGTTTGGTACAGATTGGAATCCGAGCCAAATCGGAGCCAATGGGAAACCCATGGTAGGGGCATTGCCTATGATCACAGGTTCATTTATTGTGACCTTTTTATCTGCTATTGTTGCCACACCATTTGCTATTGGAGCAGCAGTATTCATGACGGAGATTTCTCCTAAAAACGGAACGAAGATCTTGCAGCCAGTCATCGAGTTACTTGTAGGTATTCCGTCTGTCGTTTACGGGTTTATCGGTTTATCTGTTATCGTGCCTTTTGTCAGAAGTATCTTTGGCGGGACAGGGTTCGGTATCTTAGCTGGTACATTTGTGTTATTCGTTATGATCTTACCGACTGTCACAACGATGACTGTGGATGCATTAAAAGCAGTGCCACGGCACTATCGGGAAGCTTCATTAGCGCTAGGTGCCACAAGATGGCAAACAATCTACAAAGTGGTGCTGCGAGCAGCAGTGCCCGGGATTTTAACAGCAGTCGTTTTTGGTATGGCTCGTGCGTTTGGCGAAGCCTTAGCTATCCAAATGGTTATTGGTAATGCGGCATTAATGCCAACAGGACTTACTACTCCTGCTTCTACATTGACGTCCATCTTGACAATGGGAATCGGAAATACAATCATGGGAACAGTGGAAAATAATGTGTTATGGTCATTAGCGCTGATCTTGCTATTGATGTCATTATTCTTTAATATCGTGATCCGTATGATTGGGAAGAAAGGAGAGCTGAAATAATGAACGCAAAACGCTCAGATAAAATTGCTACAGGTGTTCTATATGTGGTTTCAGGGATCATCGTATTGATCTTAGCAGCTTTATTACTTTATATCTTAGTTCGAGGAATACCGCACATTTCATGGTCTTTCTTGACTGAACCTTCAAAAGCCTACCAAGAAGGCGGTGGGATCGGGATTCAACTGTTTAACTCGATTTATTTGCTTTTGATTACCATGATCATCAGTTTTCCTATTTCTTTAGGTGCGGGTATCTATCTTTCGGAATATGCTGGTAAAAATTGGGTGACAGATGTGATTCGTACGTCTATCGAGATCTTGAGCTCTTTGCCTTCTGTTGTTGTCGGTTTATTCGGTTTCTTGGTTTTCGTTATTCAATTCCAGTATGGTTTCTCAATCATTTCTGGTGCATTGGCTTTGACCGTATTCAACTTGCCTCTTTTGACTCGAACGGTCGAGGAATCTTTACAAGCGGTCCATTACACACAACGAGAAGCTGGATTGGCGTTAGGTTTGTCACGCTGGGAAACAGTGATAAAAGTGGTTGTTCCAGAAGCGACACCAGGAATTTTGACTGGTGTGATCCTAAGTTCAGGAAGAATTTTTGGTGAAGCTGCCGCACTGATTTATACAGCTGGTCAAAGCGCGCCAGCATTAGATTTTACGAACTGGAATCCATTAAGTGTTTCTAGTCCGATCAGCATTTTCCGTCAAGCTGAAACACTGGCTGTCCATATTTGGAAAATCAACACAGAAGGTACGATGCCTGATGGTGTTTCTGTTTCGGCTGGTGCTTCTGCCGTGTTGATCATTGCTGTTTTACTGTTCAACTTCGGCGCTCGTGCGATTGGCAAACGATTATACCGAAAAATGACTTCAGCCTAAGGAGAAGAAGTAAGATGAAAAAATATAATTGGAATGAAACAAATGTCATTACCATGCCAAAAGATAAGGAAGTAGCATTATATACGAATGATCTGCATGTTTGGTATGGCGACAATGAAGCAATCAAGGGAGTGGATCTAGAGTTCGAAAAAAATAAGATCACTGCATTGATTGGCCCCTCTGGCTGCGGAAAATCCACGTATCTTCGTTCTTTGAATCGTATGAATGATGGGATTGCTAATACGAAAATCACTGGAAAGATCATGTATAAAGACGTGGATATCAATGCGCCTCAAGTGGATGTTTATGAAATGCGCAAACGGATCGGCATGGTGTTCCAACGCCCTAACCCTTTTAGCAAATCGATTTATGACAATATAACTTTTGCTTTGAAACAGCATGGTGAAAAAAACAAAAAGAAATTAGATGAAATCGTTGAAACAAGCTTGAAACAAGCAGCTTTGTGGGATCAAGTAAAAGATAGCTTGGATAAAAGTGCCTTGGCTTTATCTGGCGGACAACAGCAACGTTTGTGCATCGCTCGTGCAATCGCGATGAAACCTGATATCTTGCTGTTAGACGAGCCGGCAAGTGCCTTGGATCCTATTTCGACAGGAACAGTTGAAGAAACACTTGTAAACTTGAAAGAAGACTACACGATCATCATCGTGACGCATAATATGCAACAAGCAGCTCGTATCAGCGACTATACTGCCTTTTTCTATCTAGGAAAAGTAATGGAATATGACAAAACAAACAAGATATTTACCAGACCAAAAATTCAGGCAACCGAAGATTATGTGTCCGGTCATTTTGGTTAAGACGGAGGCCTCAACATGACAAAAGAAATTATCTCATCCAAAGATCTTCATCTGTATTATGGAAAGAAAGAAGCACTAAAGGGAATCGATCTAAGTTTCAATCAAGGTGAAATCACAGCGATGATCGGTCCTTCTGGTTGCGGAAAATCTACCTATCTACGTTCGTTGAATCGAATGAACGATCTGATTCCAAATGTAACGATCACCGGAAGTGTTTTATATAAAGACAAAGACATCTATGGTCCGAAAACAGATGTTGTTGAACTAAGAAAAGAAATCGGCATGGTCTTCCAGCAGCCAAATCCATTTCCTTTTTCTATTTATGAAAATGTCATCTATGGATTGAAGTTAAAAGGAGAAAAAGATAAAAAAGTCCTTGATCAAGTAGTGGAAGAAAGTCTGAAGGCAGCGTCCGTTTGGGAGGATGTGAAGGATAAACTGCATAAAAGTGCCTTGTCTTTATCCGGTGGGCAGCAGCAGCGTGTATGTATCGCACGTGTTTTGGCAGTGAATCCCGAAATCATCTTATTGGATGAACCAACAAGTGCACTTGACCCTGTTTCTACTGGGAAAATCGAAAGTATGCTGTTAGAATTAAGAGAGCGGTATACGATGATCATCGTGACCCATAATATGTCTCAAGCTTCACGTATTTCAGATAAGACGGCATTCTTTTTAGATGGTCACTTGATCGAATACAACGATACGAAGAAGATATTCATGAATCCAGAAAAACAAGAGACAGAAGATTATATTTCAGGTCGATTTGGATAAGGAGGAAACGGAATGCTACGTACACAATTTGAAGAAGAATTGCTGAATCTCCATAATCAGTTCTACGAAATGGGGATGATGGTGAGCAGCGCTGTGCACAAGTCAGTTCGTGCATACATCAAACACGATAAAATCTTAGCCCAAGAAGTTATCGAAAACGATATAAATATCAATAATATGGAAACGCGTTTGGAGAAAAAAAGTTTTGAAATGATTGCATTACAACAGCCAGTTACAACTGACTTGCGTATGATTATCACAGTCATGAAAGCTTGCTCTGATTTAGAACGTATGGCCGATCATGCGGTGTCCGTTGCTAAATCCACAATCCGCGTAAAAGGACAGACGAGAATACCGGAAATCGAAAAAGAGATCTCCGATATGTCCGATTACGTGAAAAAAATGGTGGACAACGTCCTAGTTGCATATGTCAAAACAGACGAAAAAGACGCGCGTACGATCGCCAATATGGATCAAAGAGTCAATGACTATTTCAATCGAATCTATAATGCAACCATCAAAAACATGCAAGAAAATCCTGAAACAGTCATCAGTGGAACAGACTATTTGAATGTTGCCAGTTATCTAGAACGAATCGGAGACTATGTGACAAACATCTGTGAATGGATCGTCTACTTGGCTACAGGGAAAATCACTGAGTTAAATACGAACCACAATGAGATTTTTTAAACTGAA
>NZ_BJLL01000096.1:0-5040 GCF_007996925.1 Enterococcus sp. NBRC 3427
GGCGCTGTTGTTGATTCTTCTGTTGTTGAAGATTGAGCAGCTGATGATGATTCTTCAGTCGTTGAAGATTGAGCAGCTGATGATTCTTCTGTTGCTGAGCTTTGTGCAGTTGATGAAGCTTGAGTAGCTTGTGCTTGTGCTTCAGCTTCTGCTTGTTCGCGTGCTTCTTTTTCAGCTTTTTCTTGTGCTGCTTGTTGACGTGCTTGTTCTGCTAGACGTTGTTGTTCACGAATGCGTGCTTGTTCTGCTTCAGCTTCTGCTTTTTGGCGGTTCAAGTCAGCTTTCTTGTCTTCAGCAGTTGCTTGTTCAGCAGCTAATGAAGTTTTCAGTACGTTCAAATCAGCTTGTTTAGATAAAAGATCGCCTTTTTGAGATTCCAAAGCAGCTTGGTTTTCAGCTAATTCTTTTAGTTTAGCATCGTTTTCAGCTTTTTTGTCTTCTACAGCTTTTTTATCTTGTTTTTGTTGTTCCATCAAGTCGTTGTTTGCTTTTACCATCGTTGTCATTGCTTGAACGCGTCCGATAGCATCTGCTAATGAATCAGCATTCAATACAGCGTCGATATAGTTTGAGCTTGTATTGCTTACTTGTGCTTCACGTGCTTGTTTTTGGATTGTATCTTCACGTTTTTCAATACGTTCTTGTAAATCTGCAATATCTTTTACTAATTGTGCAGATTCTTGACGCAATGTGTCTTGTTTTGCTAATAGATCTTGTGCTTGTGTGTTGATTTCAGAAACTTGGCTTTCTAGGGCATCGATTTGTGATTGTGCATCTGCTTGTTGGTTTTTCAAGTCTGCAATTTTTTGATCTTGTTGTTGTATCTGAGAATCAAAATCGTCCGCCGCGGCAGCGATCGGTGATGCTACGGCAGTCAAGGTCATTGAACATACCATTACTGCTGATATTAAACTCTTTTTCACTCTTCATTCCTCCGACTGGCTTAATTTAATAAATATCTAAATATATTTAAGTCTTTCTTAACGATATAAAAATTGTACCATAGCAGTATGTCAGCGATATAATAGTTATGTTACAAAAATGTTTCAAAACAACCTCTAAAAATGACAAAACTGTTCGTTTCAGAAAATGATCATGAAAAAGGCGTGCTAAGACGGGCTTTTTTTAAGATAACAATAATTCTTTTTTACTTTCAGTCGAAAAACAAAAAAAGAAATTATTCATCACTGAATAATTTCTTAAATGGAAAAATGAATAATACAAAAATAATCATGTTCAACAGCAGTGTAGGTCCTAAGAACCTTGTAATAAAATACGTGTTATTTACTACTGCTAGTTTAAAAATCAATTGGACCACCATCGTAAACAGTTCATAACCCGTGACAAAGATAATCATACTGAAAAATTCAGTAAAGATGTTGACGTGGATGACATCTTTCATTACATACATCAACCATACGATCAAAGGGAGAGCTACTGCATAGATACCGATAACACCGATATAGTAAGCATCATAGACTGCACCGAGAACAATTGTGGTGATTAGCACATAGCGTTTTTCAAATGCCATACTGCAACATAACAATGCCAAGATCAGAAAGTGGGCATTTGACATATAACTGCCTTTCGACCACTCTACTAGCATTCTTGTTAAATGGCCATCTATCAACATCAAAAAGAAAAGAACGATTGGCAGATAGTACTTCATTGTTTCTTTTTTCAACATGGACTAATCCTCCGCTAGCCGTTGGACAATCGTCACAACTGACACATCATACATTTCTGCATAAGGTTTCACATAAACTTCCCGATCCAGACCATAACTGTCTGGTTTCGTTTTGATAACCGTACCGATCGGCAAGTTAGCTGGAGAATTCCCTCCAAGACCGGATGTCTGAACAACATCCCCTTCTTTGATATCCGTATCACCAGTCAATTGGGTCACCACTAATGCATGGAGTTTTTCATCATAGTTTTTAAGCAAACCGAATGCTTCGCCATTAGCCGAAGATACCCGTACTGGAAAATGATTGGAGCTTTCGTTAGAGGATGACAGTAATTCGATTTTAGACGAAGCTGTATTGACTTCGATCACTCGGCCGATCAATCCTTTTTGCGACATGACTGCCATATTTGCTTCGATACCGTCTTTAGAACCCTTGTCTACGATCAGCATGTCCTGCCAGCTATCTGGTGAACGGGTAATGACATTTGCCGTTACTTTTTCGTAACTCGTCAGCGTCTGGTTCAAATCAAGTTCTTTTTTCAAAGATTCGATTTCTCTCTCGTAATTCTTGTTTTGCTGTGCAACGTCATCATAGCTATCGATTTTTTCTTTTAGCCGCTCATTTTCGGCATAAGTTGAAAAAAGATTATGGACAGAATCTACTCCGTTTCGCACCCACCGTACTGGGGCAGAGATTGTTTTATCAACCATTGCAACACTGTCATTAACGATGGATTGGAAGAAATTAGGCTTTCCTTCATTCGCTCGCTGTGCAGCGGTCACACTTAGTATCGTCACCACGATGATAACAATAACCAAGGTAATAATAATATTTTTATTAGGATTGAACTTCTTCACAAAGACACCTCGAATTAATTAGACTCTTGTGTTCAATTTTATCACTAAATGCCGGGAAACAAAAGGCAAGTTGCTCCTCTTAAGCTTTTTTTTAGTAAATAATAGATTCTGTCATTTTAGCCTGAAAGACAAAATTTTTCCTTTTGTTCATTGGTCAGTCTTTGCTTTGAATAACTGCAATCATACCATCTGAAAAAGAAAATTCAGCGGTATCTGAAAGAAACTCGTTACTTGCATAAGATGTCGGGTATTCAACTGCTTTATTTTCCAATACATACTTACTGCCTTTCAATGTAAGAGCCGAGACGGGCGTCAAACAGCAATAAGCTAGATACTTCATACTTGGAACCTGTCTTACTATATGCTTTCCAGGCAAATAATAAGCCAAATAATTTTGACGATCTCTAATAATAAGCTGATGGGCAAACGGTTTGAAGCGAGGTTCCAGACCTAACCAGAGATTGGCTAAAAGATGATCCAATCTTCCGCCTGTGGCGCCGATCAAAGTGACTTCAGCATGCGGATAACGTTCAAATGTCTTTAAGATTCCCAATTGTGTATCTGTATCGTCTTTTTCTGCGGGTGAACGGGCATACTCTTTGGCTTTTGCAAATACTTCCTTCTGCTCTTCGTTCGACAATGAATCAAAATCACCTACTGCCAGATCTACTGGGTAGCCTGCTTGAAGCAGATACAGCGCACCACGATCTATTCCGACATAGGCATCGTATTTGGTCAGTAGAGGCTGCGGCCAGTTTTCCGGATTACCTCCAGCAGCTAATAAAATTTTCATTTAATCTAATGCCTCTTTTAACCGTTCGATTTGTCCGACTGGATTTTCGGCTCCATAGATATATGATCCTGCAACAAAGACATCCGCCCCTGCATCTTTACAGATTTTTGCTGTTTCTGGAACGATTCCGCCATCTACTTCGATTGCATAAGACCAATTGTTCTCTTTACGTAGATCAGCGAGTTCTGTGATTTTTTCTACAGTTTCTTCAATAAAGCTTTGTCCGCCAAACCCAGGATTGACAGTCATGACCAGCACTTGATCAGCCAAAGGCAAAACATGTTTGATCATGGAGACTGGTGTCCCTGGATTAATAACTACTCCAGCTTTGACACCTAAGCTTTTTGTCATTTGGAGTGCCCGATGGATATGAGGAGTTGCTTCTACATGAACAGTAATGATATCTGCTCCAGCTTTCGCAAATGCTGGAATGTAATTTTCCGGATCAACGATCATCAGATGGACGTCTAGCGGTAATTTAGTGACAGGTCGGATTGCCTGAACAATATTTGGCCCTAACGTGATATTTGGGACAAATTGGCCATCCATGACATCTACGTGGATGTAATCTGCGCCTCCTTTTTCTACTAACTCAATATCTCTTTGCAAATTGGCAAAATCTGCGCTCAAAATGGATGGTGCTATTTTCATTCTTGGTTCCTCCTATTTTCGTTTACCTTCTTTTTTCGTATACATGGGTTTTCTTTTCTCGATTTCTTGTAAGAATTGCAAATAATTATCGTAACGTGCCTGTGCGATATCACCTGTTTCTACTCTATGTTTCACTTCACAGCCAGGTTCTTTGGCATGCATGCACTCTCTAAATTTGCAATGGGCAGAAGCTTCCACAAATTCCGGAAATTGGCTTGGCAATTCTCCTGCTTCGATAGTCAAAAAGTCAATCGAGCTGAATCCTGGTGTGTCTGCTACTAACCCACCATAGATAGGGAGCAGCTCCACATGCCGTGTTGTATGCCGCCCTCTTCCAAGTGCATCAGAAATCTCTCCTGTTGCTAAATTCAGTTCTGGAGATATTTGATTCAGTAGTGTTGATTTTCCTGCTCCAGACTGTCCCATGAAGACCGATAGCCGTTCTGGAAAGTAACGGATCAGTTCTGTCGTGTCACCCGCATGATTGGGTACAATCACTGGGTAGCCTATTTTAGTATAGGTTTCTTTGATTTCTTCGATTTTTTTCGGGTCGTCTGACAAGTCGGTCTTCGTCAAAAAAATGAGCGGTTCGATTGATTCATATTCCAATGTAACTAGAAAGCGGTCAAGCAGATTATAAGAAAATGCAGGTTCCACGATACTTGTGACAATGATTCCAAGATCAACATTTGTGACTGGCGGGCGAACTAATTGATTTTTTCTCGGCAAGATTTCCAGAAGATAGCCGTCTGTTTGATTTTCACTCTCAAAGATTACCTGATCTCCGACAAGCGGCGTGATTTTCCGATTCCGGAAATTCCCTCTTCCTCTTGTTTGATAGGTCTCTCCGTCTGCGTATACATAGTAAAAACCGCTGATTGCTTTTCTGATTTGTCCTTTGATAAGTGCCACCTCCGTTTTTGTTTATTTTACCATATGAAGAGGAAAGTAGGTGTCATTCCACGCAAACTTCTCAAAGTATACAGCTTGTAAACTAATCAAAAGGGATAGAAAACAAAAAGAGACTGTGACACAGTCCCTTTTTCCGAGT
>NZ_BJLL01000097.1:0-4997 GCF_007996925.1 Enterococcus sp. NBRC 3427
GGTAGTATAATCTAAAGGTAATAAGTTATTCTTTTATTACTATGTTTGGGTTTTATAGCAAAGAAAGTTTAATAAGAGTTTGGACCTAGCAAACAATATTAATGAGGTCATTAAATCTTATTATCTTTAGTAATATAACGAAATATCTACACAGACAAAATTAGAGAGTGTAAAATATTTTGTGTAAATAGAAAAAAGGAAATCCCTTCTGTAGAATAGAGTTACCACAAAACATTCACAGAAGAGAGGACTTCCCTATGAACGATTTTACTACAGAAATTCTAAAGACTCTAGCGAACAAAGGCGATTTGAATGAATTATTCCGTGTCCATTTGGAAAAAGCAGTCAATACGCTTCTCAAAACGGAGTTAACGGCTTTCCTAGATTACGAAAAGTATGATCGCATTGGTTTTAACACGGGTAATTCTCGTAACGGCTCCTATGACCGTACGGTCAAGACCGAGTATGGGGAACTTCATCTCCAGATTCCGCGCGACCGCAATGGCGAGTTCAAGCAACAGACTGTTCCTGCTTATAGACGGACGAATGACACGTTAGAGGAGACCGTCATTCACCTCTTCCGAAAAGGTATTACCATGTCGGAAATCGCAGACTTGATTGAGAAAATGTATGGGCATCACTACACGCCCCAAACCATGTCCAATATAACAAAATCATTTACAGAAGAGGTAACGGCGTTTAAAGGGCGAGAGCTTCATGACCGTTATGCTGCTATTTATATGGACGCAACGTATATTCCGTTAAAGCGGAAAACCGTCGCCAAGGAAGCTATTCATATCGCAGTTGGCATTCGCCCGGACGGATCAAAGGAAGTATTGAGCTATGCGATTGCACCGACTGAATCCATCACGATTTGGGAGGAAATTTTATTAGACCTTCAAGAGCGCGGTTTGAAAAATGTCCTCCTGTTCATCACGGATGGCTTAAAGGGGATGGTAGGAGCGATTAGTCGGTTCTATCCCAAAGCTCGTTTTCAACATTGTTGTGTACACGTTTTCCGTAATATCAGTCACAAAGTGCGTGTCAATAATCGTAAGGAAGTCTGTGATGATTTTAAAATGGTGTATCAAGCCTCATCTAAAGAGGTGGCGTTGGAAGCACGTGGTGCTTTTGCGAAAAAATGGAAAACCAGCTATCCAAAAGTGGTTGAATCGATTCTTTCGAACGATCACTTGCTCACTTTCTATGATTTCCCCTTGGCCATACGCAAGAGTATTTATTCTACGAACTTGATTGAATCCTTTAATAAGCAAATCAAGAAATACAGCCACCGCAAGGAACAGTTCCAAAACGAAGAGTCGATGGAACGTTTCTTAGTCTCGTCTTTTGATACTTACAACCAAAAATTCCTAGGTCGCAGTCATAAAGGCTTTCAACAGGCCGAAGGCGAACTTGAACAAATGCTAAGCCAACTGATTGAGAATTAGAAACAATCTGCAGTAGGGAAGAATCATTTACACAAAATTATTGACGCTCCCCAAAATTATGATCTTGCGTAAAGTTATAAAATATTAATAAAAATATTTTATTAATGAAAAGCTTGGTAGCACGGTTATTCATATGCTAATTTATTTCACTTTATAGTAAGGGGAGTTCTTAGTATATTGTTCAAACTTAAATTTCATATAATTTAATTATGTAAATTAGCTATTCTAAGAACTTCTACGGATAACTGCCCGTCTAAAATTTAAATAAGAGCTTAGAATCTTCATATAAGTAAGGTTAATTTTTTTGTACAAAAAAGTCGGAATATTCTGAGTTACTGAAATGATATAAAATCATAAACTAAATCCCTTGATTTTCTTGACTTTGAACAGAGTATGTATATAAGTTTATGATTATGGTAAAGTATATATATAATCATGAACTCAGAATATTTTTAAGAAGGGAAACAATAGTGAGCTATAATGTACAACCGTTAAGGACAAATGAAGAGATACAAGATTTTCAGTTTTGGCTAAGAAGAACAAGTAATCCGGAAAGAGATAGTTTTTTATTTTTGTTTGGAATCAATAATGGTTTACGTATGTCAGATATTATAGGATTAAAAGTTGGAGATATACGAGGTAAAAGTAAGCCTATTATTGTTGAACGTAAAACAGGTAAGCGAAAACCGATTTTCATAGATAATTTGAGAGAAGAGATTTTATTATATACTGAAGGCAAAGAAGAAAATGATTGGTTGTTTCCAAGTCGGCAACAAGGTCGACATATAACAAGGGATCGTGTCTATCAGATATATGCGGATATAGCGGAAAAATTAGGAAGAGATGATATAGGAACACATACATTAAGAAAAACTTTTGGGTATCACTACTACAAAAAAACTAGAGACATTGCTACCTTAATGTTTATTTTTAATCATAGTTCTCAATCGATTACTAAAAGATATATTGGAATTACAGAAGATGAAATCGGTGCTTCCTTAAAAGGATTTAAATTAGGTATTTAATCTTTGCATGATTAGAGATAAAAAAAACCAACTACGAAATCTATTTGTAGTTGGACTTTTTTTTATAATGAATTCAATGCATCAATTGTAGCCGCATTGTCTATATGGGTATATAAAGTCGTTGTATTGGTACTTGAATGTCCCAATTGTTGGGCAGTCAATACCAAAGAATTCGTCTGTTGGTAGAGTCTAGTAGCCAATGTATGACGCAGTTTATGCGGACTGACTTGGACTCTGAATCCTTTCGAATATTTTGCTACCATCCGTTCGATTGCAATACCGGATATACGTTTGGCTTCTCCTTGGTAAATTGCTAGAAATAATGCTTTTTCGTTTTCTGTCACTTTATATCTTTCTTTCCGAATAGCTAGATAATTAGCTAAATATTCCATTGCGAACGCTGCTATATTGACCGCATCTCTCTTATTTCCTTTTCTAGTTACTACCACATTATTCTTATCCAAAGATAGATCATCTAAGTTAATATTTACAACCTCGGAGAGTCTCAATCCAGATCCTAAAATCAGTGCATTGATCGCCAGGTCTCTTTCTACATCTCGATGGTAATAGATCAGAGCTCGTTTGCTCAAAGTATTTTTATATTCATTGGCAATATAATCTAGATAATTTTGTGTATCTTCGTCTAGAAATAATTTTTTCTCAATGGCATTTGCACGAGCTGCTAAAGTTGTTTTATCTGTGATAGTTGCTACCTGGTCCATAGGATTATCGTCTAAGTATGGTTTTCCTAGAGGATTATTGGAACTTTTCGAAAGATATTTAAATAGAACTTTCAATGCTGTTATATTTCTATTGATAGTAGAAGTGGATAGGCCTAAGTTATTATTATCTTCGAGCTTAGCTTTTGTTGTATCTTTTTTTACATTTTCTTTTGCGCGACGTTTCAAATGAGATTTGTACAAGTTTAGGTCATAGGCAGTTAAATGTCTTATCGAGGTGATTGAAGTATCAGGAACGATAGACTCACTCAGAAGCCATTCATAAAAGAGCTTATAATTTTTTAGATATTCTAAAGTGGTTCGAGGTGATTGATCTTTATCTTCACGATCTTGAACAAAATCTTTTATATAATCGGGCATATGAAGTATGATTGTATCTATTTTTTGATATATTTCTGTATTTTTCATGTCATTCATCCTTTCAATAAGTAGGAGAGAGGAGTATCCCTACAATTGGACTATACCAATTATAGGGACGTTTGTCAATTGGTATGCTATATTTTTTTTGGAAAACACAAATTATATAAGGTTCTATATAATCATATAAAATAAATGGTATATATAAATAGGCGAGGGGATAGCAGTTTGTATTCTAAAAATTTTTTTGGTTTTTCTTAATTCTATAGAAAGAACAATCTTTCTATAGAGTTAGACATGAGAGGGACTACGATTGATTTAAAATCAATAAGCGTATATACTGTATATACAAACAAAAAAGGGGAGAAGACTATGGCAATCAAAGAAAGAAAATTCAGAGAAGTAGGGAATTCAGTAGTATTAACTATTTCAAAGGAGTTTCTTAAAGAAAATGGGTTAAATCCTGGAGATACGGTTTTTTTAGATGAAGAAAAACTTCGAGCAGCAATTACAAAAAAACAAACCTTATCTGATGAGATCGATGTAGCAATATCTCAAGCATTAACTGAATATGATACTACTTTTAGAGAGCTTGTCGATAAATGAGTGTTCATTACCTAGAAGCCAAAGATGTTATAAAAATGAATGTGATCCAAATAAAAAAATACTCTCCTAATGAACCCATTGGTGTAAAGGACGCGAATGCTTTAGAAATGTGTGTAGGACGACTTCGAGCCTCAGCTTTTGGTGAAGAGGTTTATCCTTCGATTTATGAAAAAGCAGCTATCCTACTTATACAATTGATAAAGAAACATCCTTTTCATAATGCAAATAAACGTACTGCTTTCTTAGCTACTTTTGTCTTTTTGAAAATCAATGGACAGCTTTTAGCTATTGATCAAAAAGATGCTGTAAATTTAGTGGTATATATTGCTACATATGATAAGGATTTTGACCAACTAAAATATGAAGTGATCAACACTATAAAGACACATACGAAACCCATTTAAGGAGTTGCTGTATGTGTCTTTATAGTGTTATTAGCTGCTATAGCGAAATAATTGAAGTAAATTACAAATAGCTATAATTCAAATCCAACTATACAGAAAACGTAAATTTTCTATATACTTGGATATGCTGGAATGTTTAAGAGAATAATTACATTTCTAGAAAATACGATAAAAATTACAGGATAATTAGCCATATCCTACCTCCTCTAGCAGTTGCTCAAAAGTTAGCACTAAGTAACTTCTTTTTTGTTGCTGGTAACAATTTATCAATACTAAAATAGCTTTTAAGTATCTAATAAATACTAATTTTAAAGCTCTTAATTATTATGAAACACGATATAACAATATTGCTATATCGTGCTATTGTAATATTATACATTTGAAGACAGCGTATTCTTGTTCTAATATCAGGAATTT
>NZ_BJLL01000098.1:0-4580 GCF_007996925.1 Enterococcus sp. NBRC 3427
AAGCAATTTTCGTAAACTACTTCTTATTTCTTGAAGCTGACCACTTCTGTCACAATCTCTTTAGCTCACGCTTAAGATTTTTTATTGCGGTCTTCAATGTGTACATCACCGCTTGTGTCAATATCCAATTCTTCTCGGCTAACATCTTCTGTCACTTTTTCAACATCTTCATGTTCTTCTTTATGAATTCCCACTTCTTCACGAACAACTGTATGTTTGCTAACATCTACTTGCTCTTCTTTGATTGGGATAGTGATCGTGTCATCTTCCAAGTTTTCGTCTGTACCCTGTGAAGATGGGTCTGTTACTGGTTTGCGCTCGATGACGATTTCTTCACGTTTGACCGGTACTTCTACCGTTTCAGTATCGTTGACCACATGTTTGTGGATGTCGACTTCTCCAGTGGTAACATCATGTGTATTTACATCTAATTTTTCTTCTTTTAGTTGAATCGTATCATCATCTAGATTTGGTTTGCGATCGATGTCTTCAGTCTCTCTTGTACCCATAGAATCAGCTTCGCCAGGTACGTCCATCGGATCAGTTCCTGGTGTCATATTCAATGGATCTGTTGTATTTTGAAAGCCTGTCGTACCATCTACGTCCATTGGATCAGTGCCAGTCCCAGTCCCTAGTCCAGTTCCCATTGTGCTTGCTGGGCTAACAGTCTCTTGCGTATCCATTGTGTCTTCTGTTGTTTCTGGCTGACGATAGCCTTTTACTGTGATGACAAATTTTCCAGCAGAAATATCTCCTCTATACTGATATAAAGGATCATTTTCTGGCGTAGCCGTCTCAGAATCATAGGTATCAAAAGAAAAAGTGTCTTTTATTCTTTCCCATAAAGAACGATCTTCTTCGCCATCCATCCGATTCTCATCTGTTTCAACATCTATGCCGGATAATCCGTCGAATCCTAGTCTAGTTGCTGCTTCATCAGTAGTATAAATAACGATATCATCTCGATCATACCCTTCGTTACGCAACCGTTCGATTACTGATAATGCTTCATCCCTTGTACTGTAGCTACCGATGACTGTTAAATTTTTGTCTTCCATGTAAATTCCTCCTAGCAAATAGATTTATGATTGGTATATTTTTACTTATAAATTTATTCTATAGGAGACGATTGTTTTCTACAAATATTTAGATTGGAATTTGATTAAAACATTTTAATTGTATTCCGGAGACATTTATGATAAAGAAAACTATGTATCAAATAAAATTATCGTTTATTTTTTGTTTCTATATGAATTTTTTTGAAAAATTTCATATAATTTCCATTCATTGAAAATGAAGCTATTTATCCAAACCGTGTATAAATAAGATATTTGTATAAACAAAGAGACTGATTTCCCCATATATTTTTTCCTCTATTAGGATAAAACCCTATGTCAGGTAATGACACCTCATTTTTTCTAATTTTACTCTAAGAAACATGCAGATAGTATAGCTAGTTAAGCCAGTGCTGAATAAATTGAAAGCTAAGCAATTTTTGAAAAGGATTTAATAATTTTTCAAAAATAAAAAGAAAATCCCCTACTACTATTCGAACGAACCAACCCCATTCCAATACTTGTAAAGTGACCCCATAGCTAAAATGAGAATAAACCAATTAAAAATAAAAAGAACCACTATATTAATAAAATAACTGTAAAGTGTTTTTTCTTATTCCTAAAGCTACTCCTTTTTTATCTGCTATTATTGAAATTTTAGTTATTAGCACAAGTAAAACTTGAAGGCTCATAGAAAATTAGATGAACGTCTATGCATTAACAAAAACTTTTAAAAGACAGTTGAAAATAGGTTCCTAATGAAATCAAGGTAAAGTGTCTATCGTCATTTGAGGAAATGCGGTAAAATAAAGGAAACGAACAATAACTGGAGGGATTTGTATTGGACAGCAAAACTAGAAAACAACTGCAAGAAAAATTAAAACAACGTACACATTTGCTCCCTTCCGTCTTTCAACAGTTTTTAGAAGAAAATCGCTCTTCTTTATCATTAGGTAGTCGCTATGAATATGCAAAAGATTTCCATTTATTTACTGATTATTTGAGAAAAGTATTTTCTGAAGAAGTGGATGACCAGCTGATTATCCGTTTAGAAAAACAAGATTATCAGAATTTCTTAGCTAAAATCTATCGACATACTCGTTCGTTCCAAACTACAGCGAATCAGGAAACAGAGCAATTGTTTGAAAATAGCTATTACGGGATTTCGAGGAAGCAATATTCATTAAATCATTTTTTACGATTTTTGTATCAAAAAGGACTGATTGAAGAAGAGATTTCTCTTTTGGGTACAAGTTTACCGGAAACAACTAAAGCAGCTCCGCGATATATCGATGCAGAACTTTTCAAAGATTTTGAGCATTTGTTTATCCCGATTGAAGGCTTTCAAACAAGCAGAGAAGCTAGCTTTGAAGAAAAGAATAGACCGAGGAACCTTGCGATTACTGCCATTCTTCTGTATTGCGGATTAAAGATCCATGAAGTAGTAGAACTTAAACGTAAAGATGTATCTTTGACCAAGCAGATTCTTAATCTGAATAGAAAAGAAAACAGATTGAGTAAAGTACCAATACCAAAAGAAGCGATGCCGTTTCTGGAGAACTATTTTAAGTTAACAGCACAAAATACGGACGAAAATTCTTTTGTTTTTCGTTCCTCACATGATCAACAAATTTCTCCTCGGACTATTCGCCAAATTTTGAGCAAAATCACAGTGTATAAGAATGTATCACCAGAATTATGCCGAAAAACCTATCGCTATTATACCGAACTATATTTAGATGATGCTGACGCGGTAAACTATTTATGTGGTAATCGATACCTCTCTTCCCACTCTTTTCAAGAAATCTGGGAAAAAATGGTTGATTTTTCTTATCACGAATTAGCGGCATTCGTTCAGGTTTCTGACACATAGGAACCTGAACTTTTTTCACAATAAACTATGTTATTATATAAAGGTTTATGTTACGATTATCTTGAGTTTGTATATTACTTAACAAAAGATAATGGAGTGTGAATGATGGAGACCATAACGTATTCCCCTTTGAATTTATTTACGAATTTTCAAGAAGCTGCAGCTGGCTTTTCCGAGACCCCGATTATCTGTGATCAGCCGCTTTCTGCTTTTCCTGAGTTAGGACTTGAAACAACTTACAAAAAATGCTTTGAAAGTGTGTTAAATCGAGCTTATCAATTGGCCCATCTTGGTGTGAAATCTGGAGACAAAGTCATTATCTATAAGAGTTCCGCTTTTGACACATACCTTCTCGCTGTTTCTGTGTCTTACCTTGGTGCAGTGCCTGTCATGACTTCTTATCATCTACCAACAGCGACAATGGAAGTATTTATCGACCGTTTAGAAGACCCCTTCATTTTATTTGATGATGAGACAAAAAAACGAGTGGGAGAAATTTCAAACGGGACTAAATCAAAACAGATTCCTATTTTTTATTTACTGGAGCAACCTGCTTTTCCTGTTCCCCAATCGTTTTTAGCTAAAAATGAAATTTCTTATATGACCCATACTTCTGGTACAACTGGTATCCCTAAGCTTATTTGTCATTCCGCTCATTCTATGGGTTGGCGAACGAAATGGCAAAAAACTGTTTTTGCAAAAATTTCAGAAAAGAAATTAATCGCTTTTCACATTTCCCCCGTACATTCTAGATTCAATATTGGCATCTCTTCTTTAATGTCCATGGGTTTTCCTATGATGCCTTTAGCAGACGCACAAAGTTCAAAAGTTATTCGTATGTTGGAAACCCACCGACCAATCGCATTAGAGACTCATCCGAATAACTTTGTTCAATGGAGTTTTACTGCTAAAGAACATCCAGAAGCTTTCTCTGGCATCTGTTATTATCATTCTACTTTTGATGCCATAAACAATCAGACAATGGAAACATTTTTGCGAACATCAATAACACAAGATGCGGTATTCCTTCAAGTATATGGCCAAAGTGAATGTGGACCGATGATTCTTAAGGCTCATACACTGGAAAGTTTGAAAACGAGTGATGCAAGAGATATGGGCGTTGGACTGGAAGACATGACAAGCGCTCGGATCACAGATTCAGTTGGGAACGTCCTTCCTGAAAATACAGATGGTCATATACAATTACTATCTAAAGGACGGGCTTTGACTTATTATAAGGAAGATGCACGGTTCCAGGAAAATGTTTATGGCGATTGGTGGGATAGCGGAGATTACGGTTTTATGGATGATCGTGGTCACCTATTTTTGAAAGATCGGCAAGTAGATTTGATCGAAACGATCAACAGTACATTAGCTATTGAAGACTTTTTATTAGATTCGTTAGATTTTTTGGCAGAAGTAGTGATTGTAAGGGATAAAAATCATTCTCCACAGCCGATTATTGCTTTAGCTCCTGATAAAGAAATGGATTGGAATCGATGGTGGGAGCAAGTCCATGAACTTCCCCGTTTGAACGCCCCTATCATCCGTGACTTTGATGCAATCCCGCGAACAGCTACAATGAAAGTTCAGCGGCTTCAAATCGAAAAAGAATTAAAAACACAAAACAACTAATCGTTTTTAAACGGTTG
>NZ_BJLL01000099.1:0-4350 GCF_007996925.1 Enterococcus sp. NBRC 3427
TTTTCCATCACTTTCCTTTTTTCATACGACTACCGGTTTCTTTGACAAATCTTGATACTTTCAATTTTCTTGTATTTTTCATTTGAGGTACACATAGATACAGACGATTTCTTGCTCTAGTCATCGCAACATAAAATAGTCTTCGTTCTTCTTCTATCGTCGTCACTGGTTCTGCTTTTATTTCATTAGAGTCGATGACTTTCTTTTCTGTTGCTCCGTTATAAGGCAAACTTCCCTCGTTACAGCCAATTAAAAAGACATTTCTGTAACTAAGACCTTTACTTTTATGAATGCTCTGGATACATAGCGCATCAAGTTTTCCTTGTCTGTAAGCAATCAAGCGGGTTTTTAATTCTTTAGCTGTTGCTTGGGTTTCTTGCGATAAGGCTTGGATACTTCTAAAAGTAGCATGTTGCTTTACTTCTTCTCGTATCCATTCTTGATCACTCTGATCGATTTCCTTAGCTATACGTGGCAGATGAAGATAGCTTTGTACAAGCGAATAGATGTCTTGATGCTGGTCTGTTTTACGCAACGCTTCCTCAAACTGGCGGATTTCTGCAGATTTGGATTTTAAATTGGGTCTTACCGACAAAATATAATCCGTAATGGCTGTATTTTGGTATTTAGGAGAAAAGTATTGATCGCATTCACTTTTTTTCAGATAGCAGTCTACCATCAGCTGCCGCAGCAATTGCTGATAGGTTTGATTTTTCTTTTGCGGATTCTGCGCTGTTTGCCAATGAACGATTTTTTGATAGAACTGTTGGAAAGACTTGATGCCAAAGATACCTTCATATGGACTATCTGCTTCCAGTACAAAAGGAATATTCGTTTTCAGCAGAGATTGGACAAGTTGCTGTGTTTGCGAAGCCGATCGGTATAATATAATCGATTCCTTATATTTCCCATTTTTTTGAATAAGTGACTGAATTTGACTTATCAGCCACTGGCTTTCTGCTTTTGTATCTGAGAACAAATAAGCCTCCATAATGCCCGCTTCTTTTTGTGCTGGAATCATCGCCTTTGGTATCCGATCATTTTTGTTATAGCTGATCAATCTATTCGCTCCTTGGACAATAGCTGCCCGAGAGCGGTAATTAGTTAATAAGAAAAGAGTTTTAGTAGGATATTCTTTTTCAAAGTTCTTGATATATGCTGGCTCTGATCCTCTGAATCCATAGATACTTTGGTCATCATCTCCAACAACGATTAACTTGATTCCGTTTTCCTTTGTCATCCGCTTCACGATTTCCCATTGAAGTGGATTAGTATCTTGAAATTCATCAATAAATAGATAATCATATTTCTGTCCAATATAGCGCTGAATCTCGTCATTCTCCAAAGCGCTTTTCAAATTTTGGAGTACATCATTGAACTCTAACAATTGCTGCCTTCTTTTTTGTTCTTGGAGTTCTGTAAGCAATCCATACAGTCGTTCTGATATCGGTTGTCTTGCATTCTTATCAATGGAATCATATTTTTCTTTAACTAACTGAATCATTTCTTCTATTGATAGGTTCATATTCTGCCAATAGTCTAAGCGAGAAGCAATCGTTTTTTCTCCATATTGATCAAATAGATAAAGATTATATTTACGTATCAGCTGTTGCAAAACAGCATTTACTTTTTGCGCAGTATCTTTTGAAAAGTCCCCTTGTATCCCTTGCATTGCCACATCAGGGAATTTTCGACAAATCTCATTGTATATCCTGAAAAAGATACTGTGGAATGTTCCGATATGGACAGCTGTTTTCCTTTGGCTGAAATTATCTACTCGTTTTTTTAGTTCATTTGCAGCATTCCGTGTAAAAGTAATCATCAGTATGCGTTCTTCGTCTACTTGTTTTTGTGTCATCAGGTACACAGCTTTTGCACAGATTGTTTGCGTCTTGCCGCTCCCAGCTCCCGCTATGATTCGAAGATGTTTCTGCATATCGTATGTGATAGCTGCTTTTTGTTCTTGATTGAAGCGATTATAAGAACGTTTCTCCATCATTTTAAAGAAAGAGTTATTACCTTTGCTTTCTTTTTCCTGCATTTCTTCCTCAATAAGTCCAGGGGCTTCTCCATAAGCCGCTTCATAGGTAGCAATGATTTCTTCTTGTAGCCGAAAGACTTGTTGAAGCTTTTTATATTTGTTCTCCCAACGATTCAGTTCTTTTTGTAATCGGAGAATTTCTTTTTCATCCAACTGATTGATTTCCTTCCCATCTTTCTTCTTTGAAGTTGTTTATTCCAATTTGATTATTTAAAATCTCGTTGTCTATTTTTTCTTTATACTAACAGACCTTTCTAAAAATGAAAATGGGGAGCGAGATGATTTTAGTTTTCTGAAAATTTTTCCTTTTTTTCAATCGTTTATGCTAAGATAAGGAAGACAAAATTATATTCATAAAAGGTGATGAAAAAAATGCAGACTTCCTTTCACGAGGGGCGTACAATAGGTCTTTTGCTGACATTTATCGGAGGAGCAATGGACAGTTATACTTATATCCAGTATGGTGCTTTTGCCTCTGCTCAAACTGGCAATATCATCCTATCGATCATCCAAGCTTTTGACGGAGAGTGGCTAAGCGTCGGCAAAAAAGTATTGTCTACCCTTTTCTTTTTCTTAGGGATTCTTCTAACAAAGTATTTGATTGATTATTTTAGAAAAAAAGAAAAACATTTCTGGCGCTTATTTGTTCTATATTATGAAGCGGTGATTTTTTTCTTTGTCAGTTTGACACCTGTCCATGAGCATCCCGCATTAGTAACGATTTTAATTGCTTTTACGGCCTCGATCCAGTGGGTGGCTTTTGATAAAATCAACGGGCGTGCCTACACCAATTTATTCACAACAGGAAATTTAAAAGGGGTAGCAACAAATTTATATGATTATTGTATTACTAAAGAAAAAGCAGATTTTGATCGATTTTTCCACTATTTAACTGTCGTTCTTGCCTTTATCGCAGGGGCTATTGTCCTTGTATTCTGTCATCATTTGTTTGGCGCCCATTCGATTTTGGTCGTTTCTATTTTATTCTTGATCATGGCCCTCACTCAGACATTTCAGTTATGGCAGTTTTATCATACGAACCGTTTCACCTTTTAATTCCCCTGAATCAAAAAAACTAAGCAGGATGCTGTTCACAAAGAAATTTTGTGAGTGAGCAATTTGCTTAGTTTTTTTATTATTTAGTTGTAAAGATACCCTTTGCTTTCGGGTTATTTGTAGTGTAGCGGATTGACTGGGCATCTGCCTCTTCTGTCATTTTCTTTGCCCGCATCTTGATTTCTTGTACGATTTGTTCTCCACATGCTGGATCGGCTACGAAATCGTATTTGTCCCCATCGATTACTATTTTGGGACATATATCAAACTGTTCATACCATTCTTCATAACGTCGATTGAGTTCTTTATAGTAGGAATAGAGTTCAGGATCTTGCTCTAGCTGTTCATATTCCCGACCTCGTTTTTTGATTCTTGCTAACATAGTTTCAAAGGATACACGAATATAAACCAGCAAATCCGGTTTCTTTTGCGGCGAAATTTCTTCTAATTCCTTCAGCATCGTCTCTAAAAGCCCTTCGTACTGCTTTACTTCTACTTCAGAAACACGCCCTAAATCGGCATTCAGATGAAACAACATACTATCTTCGTAGATGGAGCGGTCTAGTACATTGTCATCATGGCTGAAAGCATCTTTAATCGCCAAAAAACGTTTGTTCAAAAAAAATATCTGCAATAAAAAAGTATACTTTTCCGGATTAGAATAAAACAGTGGCAATACTTCATTATCCTCCACGTTCTCATAAAAAGGTTTTGTTTCTAAATCTTGGGCAAGCATTTCAGTCAGTGTGCTTTTCCCTGCACCGATCGTTCCTGCAACAATAATCACAATTATCGGCATCCTTCCTGTAATAAAATCTGTTCTTCATTTTACTACTTCATTGATAGAAATAAAAGCCTTGACTTTATCTGCTCCTTACAGGCTGCTTCGCCAATAGTAGCTAGAAGTCACGCCTATTCATGAAAATAAAAGAGTAGAATGTATGAACTTCTACTCTTTTATGCTCTCAACATTTTATCTGTTTTTATTCTTCTATTGTACTTGATTTGCGTACGACTAACTGCCAGTGCAGATTATGAGCGGTATCATTGTCTTCTGCTGCGCAATTCATGACACGTATCATCACGCTATTTTCATAGATTTTTTCTATTTTTCCTTTTATTGGTGATTCAAATAAATCAGATTTAAATGCATATGTTTCGCTGACTTCAAACAATTGTTCATTTTCCATAAGAATCCCTCCATCACCTTTTCTAAGGTCAGTAAATTTTTAACATAAAATACTCGAAAAAAC
>NZ_BJLL01000100.1:0-4080 GCF_007996925.1 Enterococcus sp. NBRC 3427
CTGACTATTGGCCCACTCTCATTTTTGTTTAAAAATTAAAACTGCAATTTCTATCAATTTTGAGGAAGTGAAATTCTGGATATTTTTTTGCTACATAGAGATACTACAGATACTTTCACTATTTTTTAGTAGGCAGTTGCTTAAGCATTTCTGTAAGATATATTAAGAGTACGCTTTAAACAAAACTATATATTTATCTTTTTCAGAAGAGTTTGTGTGTAAAATGGTTAGTCTAGTTATAGAAATTTGTTCATAACGTAATGAATTCTCTAGAATATAGGTAATAAATTTTCTTTTATGTTTTGAATACAATAAGTGGGGGCAAAACTCTCATCAATTTATTTAATGGACTGCAATTATGCTCTCAAATTAACTTTTTATGATATAATTATCAAATTTTTCTGAAAATTATGTATAGTTGTTTCAGAAAGAGGAGGCATTAATTTATGAAAAGAAAATTATTTAGTTTAGCTCTTATCGGAATGTTTGGGTTAGTAGTGACAGGTTTTGGTACAAAAGTTGATGCAGCTACACGTTCATATGGTAATGGTGTTTATTGTAATGATGATAAATGCTGGGTGAACTGGAATGAAGCAAATCAACAAATCGCTGGAATTGTGATTAGTGGTTGGGCTTCTGGTTTGGCAGGTGCATAATTTTTTGTAGTTAGGAGTTATTATGTCTAAAAAAAGTGATGAAGTGAATACTATTCTTAAACTGACTGATTTGGCGTTGAATGATGCTGAGATTAGAAGTGATCAACAGCTAACTTATTTGTTGATTGAGATAAAAAAAGAAGCTTTAAAAGGCAAAGTTTTTTATGATTATAAGAGAGAATTATCGCGATATGTCAGTGGGTTTTCTAGAAGAAATCATTTTCGTGTTCCTGAAGTTCTGCTAAAATTAATGGCAATCATAAAAACGCCTAAGGCTTGGTCAGGACTTTGAGTTGTAAGAAGAGATATATTATTTTTATAATAGAGTGGGGCGACAGTCAGATTTTTTTCTGATTATTGTCCCACTCTCGTCTTTTCTTTAGTCAGCTGACAAAAATATTTGACTCTTATGATTTGGTGGCTTTTTCATTCGCTGAATCCATGCTATACTGATTCAGTTGTAGTAGTTAACAGAGGTTGTGAAAAAGCTGTCCTGTATCAAGTAATAAAAACAGCCAAGCAAAAACAGCTTCTCCTGTTTTTGGGTTGGTGGGGCTTGTGACCACAGATGCAAGCTTTTAAACACCGTGTATGAGAGGTTGTGGAATCAGCGCCTTGACCTGAGTATTAGCTTAACAAAACGGAAAAATAGCTTCTCATATTTTACCGATTGTTGCGCTACTACCGAGAGTCAGCTGATTGAACACCGTTTACTCGGAAAAAGGGACGGCGACACGGCTTTTGTCACAGTCCTATATGAAATTGTCTTTCCTTAAGAGAACGGACAATCTGTCTAGAAAAATATAAATAATTGAATGGAAGAAATGGAGTTAGGTTATGAATAATCCAGAATTAAAGCAGCAAGTGGACAATCGCAGAACGTTTGCGATCATTTCCCATCCGGATGCGGGGAAAACAACGATTACAGAACAATTACTATTGTTTGGTGGAGCTATCCGTCAAGCCGGAACTGTAAAAGGAAAGAAAACAGGTAATTTTGCCAAATCAGACTGGATGGAAATCGAGAAACAACGTGGAATATCTGTCACTAGTTCTGTTATGCAGTTTGATTACCAAGGAAAACGAGTAAATATCTTGGACACTCCAGGACATGAAGATTTTTCTGAAGATACTTACCGTACTTTGATGGCCGTGGATAGTGCGGTCATGGTAATCGACAGTGCCAAAGGGATCGAAGCACAGACAAAGAAATTGTTTCAAGTGGTTAAAAAACGTGGCATCCCGATTTTTACTTTTATCAACAAACTAGATCGTGATGGTCGCGAACCATTAGAACTGTTAGAAGAATTAGAAGAGTTATTAGATATCGAGTCTTATCCGATGAATTGGCCAATTGGTATGGGAAAAGGTTTAGAAGGTCTTTATGATATTTACCATAATCGTGTAGAGTTTTATCGTCCGGAAAATTATCAAGGAGAACGTTTAGTAGAATTGGATGAAGATGGTCTGCTTCCTGATAATCATCCTTTAACTGAAAATTCCTTGTATGAACAAGTCTTAGAAGAAGTAGAACTACTCAAAGAAGCTGGAGATGCATTTAATCAAGAAAAAATTGCTCGTGGCGATCAAACACCAGTATTTTTTGGTTCTGCATTAACTAATTTCGGTGTACAGACTTTTTTAGAAACTTTCGTTGAATTAGCACCAGCTCCTTATGGGCATAAAACACAAGATGATCAGACGGTAAGTCCTTATGAAGAAGAATTTTCAGGTTTCGTATTCAAGATACAAGCAAATATGAACCCAGCCCATCGTGACCGAATCGCTTTTGTCCGAATCTGTTCTGGAACATTCGAGCGAGGAATGGATGTCTGGTTAGAACGTACAAATAAAAAATTGAAATTAAGCAATGTTACGCAATTTATGGCAGATTCGAGAGAGAATGTCGAAAAGGCAGTAGCAGGTGATATTATCGGTGTATATGATACTGGTAATTATCAGATTGGGGATACGTTGTTCGAAGGTAAACTAAAAGTTGCTTATGAAGAACTTCCTTCATTTACTCCAGAGCTGTTCATGAAAGTGACTGCTAAAAATGTTATGAAACAAAAATCCTTCCATAAAGGAATCTATCAATTGGTTCAAGAAGGAGCAATTCAGCTTTATAAAACATATCTAACGGAAGAATATATCATTGGGGCTGTTGGTCAGCTGCAATTCGAAGTATTCCAATATCGTATGTTAAATGAGTACAATGCAGAAGTCATCATGTCTCCGATGGGGCACAAAATTGCTCGCTGGATTGATCCGGAAGATTTGGATGAGAAGATGAGTTCAAGCCGTAATATCTTAGCGCGTGATCGTTTTGATCAGCCGTTGTTCTTATTTGAAAACCAATTTGCAGAACGGTGGTTTGCGGATAAATATCCTAATGTAAAATTAAAAAGTTTGATGTAAAGAGGCTGTAAAAAATACGCTGTATCAAGTAATAAAAAAAGCCAAACAAAAACAGTTTCTCCTGTTTTTGATTTGGTTGAATACCGTTTACCAAGAAACCATAAGTCTGCCACTCAGTTTCAAGTGCAAATAAAAATTTTGAAAATACATTCTTATACTTTGTTGATAGCCGTGACGGATTTTCCGTTACGGTTCTTTTTATCATTTAAAACTATAAAAAATGTCTAATCTAAAAAAATATAAAAATTACTTTGCGTACATACTATTAAAGAGAGGAGGGTTTGTGAAATGGAAACAGAATGGCAAAGGCGTCAAAGAAAAAAACAGAAAAAAGCAGAAATGTTGCGATTATGTCGATTGTTGGATGTAAAAGACTGGGACAAAAACGAGCAGATCGCACAAGAAGTGAGATCAATCATCCAGAAAGAAGAAAAAGTAAAAAATAAAGATACGAGTAGATCAAAAAATGAAAAGAGAAAGACACAAAAGAAGCGTAAAAAAATAAAGAGCCAGAAAGCAAAAGAAGCAAATGAGGCGTGAATCGTCTCATTTGCTTCTTTAATTATGTTCAAAAGTTGATTACACGGCTAACGTCGCGCCTAATTCATGTTTTGGAATAGAGATTTCAACAAGCCCGGCCAATTCGATTACTTTGATTTCATCCTCGTGGTAAACAGCATCTTTGATTTTATCCAAGAAATAATTTTTAGCTTCTTCGATTTCTTTCGGCTGGATTTTACGTTTATCATTGATTAACAGAATTTCATTATGTTCAGGGGCTTCAGTGTAGACAATAGTGGTATTTCCGGCTGTGTAGACTTTGACCAGATGGGCATCAGTGTTTTCAAGCTGGTTCAATACAAGACGGGAATGGCTGTTTGTTACATTTACCAATTTCATGGCGCTCACCTCTTTTATGTATTTTTAATTGCTTGTTTCTCTTATTATAATTTCTTTTTTATAAAATGAACAGTATTTTGACTTTTCTGAAAAAAGAGAGCGTGGG
>NZ_BJLL01000101.1:0-4032 GCF_007996925.1 Enterococcus sp. NBRC 3427
GCTTGCATCTGCGGGAATAAGTCCAGCCAAACGAAAATAGGAGGAGCTATTTTTGTTTGGCTGTTCTTATTATTTGATGCAGACCAGCTTTTTCACGACCTTTTAAAATTACATATTTTTCCATAAAACTTGCATTTGATCCAAGATGTCGATGACATCTTTTGTCAAGAAGAGAGAACGATTTGGCAAGTCACCTTCGATCATGTGTACCATATTGTTTATTTCGTAATTCATGGCTTCAGAAGTACTCCCGCTTTCGATGAATTCCTTCGTACCGTCTGTAAATAGGATCTCCGCACGATCCGCACGAGGATAATCAGCAATCGTCACATAGCCGTTTTCAAAGGCCACGATACCGACTTTTGGCATTTTTGCCTGAAAAGACAAGCTGACAGCAGCAAGTTCATTTTCTTTGTTGCGCAAAATAGTGACTGATTGCTCGTCTACGCCTGTTTCAAAAGGGACCATTGTAGAGGCAACTACTTCAGGCTGAGAACTCAAAAAGAAACGAGCAAAAGATACCGCATACGTACCGATATCCAACAGAGCTCCACCAGCTAATTCAGGATTGAAGAATCGGTTTTCTGGATCTGGTTCCTTATAACTGCCGAAAGGTGCTTGGATCATTTTTAAAGCCCCTAGTTTTCCTGTATCCATTATTGAGCGTAATTGCTGATAAAGCGGCATGTTGAAGATGGTCATGGCTTCTGCTAAAATCAGATTCTTTTCTTCTGCTAAACGCATAGCATCAGCCAGTTCTTTTTTGTTCATCGTGATGGCTTTTTCACATAAGACGTGTTTGCCTGCTTCCAATGCTGCCAAGATATGGTCGATATGCTGTTTATTTGGTACAGCAATGTATATGATGTCGATTTCAGCATCGTTTAACATTTCTTGATAGCTTCCGTAAGCTTTTGGAATATTGTAACGGTGTGCGAAGTTTTCCGCTTTTTCTAAAGTTCTGGAAGCAACCGCTGTTAGTTCACTTGTCTCTTGATTGAAGCTTTCGGCAAACTCATGTGCGATGGTACCTAGACCAACGATTCCCCATTGATATTTTTTCATCTGAAAACGCTCCTTCATAGTTGGATTGAGATTCTTTTCTGTCTATTATTATAACAAAAATCACGAAGAATGAAGGGGAGAGGACTTGAAACATTAAAAAAAATGAAAGCAGCGATTTAACAGGTGCTTTTTGACTAAAACTTAAGTAGAATAGTTAAAAGGAGGGGATAAACGTGCATCAAGTATATATTGATCTTATTATGAGTGTATTATTGGAACAGTTTGAAACTGAAAAAAACTTTTTAGATGAATACTTGCTGATCAGTCCAGAACAATGGCAAAAATGGAAAGATGGCGAGAAAAATTTGCCTTCTGAAGCGATGCAGAAAGTAAAAAATCTTTTCACTGATTATGAATGGATGCTTACGCAAAAGATTTTGCGTCAAACGATTATTTTTCCCGAGAAACGAAATATTGCTGTTGCAGAGTATAAACAAATTAAAACACGTATCGCGCAAAAATGGCTAAGCAGCAAAGCAGCAAAAGTCGAGCTGATCCCTTTGAAAAACAATCAGCAGGCTGGTAGGTACCTTGACTTGAAAGTAAGTATTCAATATGATGAATGGGGCTATGATGATATTTTGAATTTTCGTTTGCCAGCAGATGTTCAAAAACAGATTGAAGGAGAAAAAATCGAACTTCTTGATTGGGTGAATGAAAATCTGGAAGAAACTTACGTTCATGATACGAACGGGGAACGTGAAGAACAACGAAAGGATTTTTCAAGTGAATAAATTTTTAGGATTTGGAGCAGTTGTGATTATGATCGCAGCAATGGGCTATGTTATTTTTAGCGATGATGACGCGCATGTTCAAGCCGGCAATCAAACGGTCGAACGAACAAGCACCAAAACAACTGCTAGTAAAGAAAAAAACAGTCAAACAACAAGCAGCAAGGCAAAGGACAAAGAAACACAAGATCGTACATCCAAACAATTACCAGATGTTAAAACAGACGATTGGCAACTAGTTTTGGTTGGTCCAGATCACAAATTAGAAAAAGAAATCGATGAGTCTACTCAATTGGCATCATTGAGTAATGGATATTTGATCGACAAACGCATTGCTCCGGAATATGAAGCATTTGCTAAAGCTGCCGAAACAGCTGGGTTTCCGTTAGTTATGGTCTCAGCTTACCGGTCTGTATCATCCCAACAACAAGTTTTCGAACAAAATGTCCAAGATGTGATGAGTCGTCAAGGTGTATCAGAAGAGGAGGCGACAAAAATCACTAAAGAAACGATTACGGAGCCAGGATACAGCGAACACCACACAGGTCTGGCAGTCGATGTCGTCGATCAAAACTGGTACAACAGTTATCCTTCTACTGTATTGGATGCAAGTTACGGAGATCAGCCTGGAGCTAAATGGATCGCAGATCATGCTGCCCAGTATGGATTTATCGTTCGTTATCCAAAAGGACGCGAAGATATAACTAAAATCACATATGAACCTTGGCACTTACGTTATGTCGGTAAAGAAAATGCTGAGTATATCACCAAACACCAATTGACGCTAGAAGAATATCTGAATGAATTAAATGAAAAGTAGGAATTGATCATGGCGAAAAAAAAGTGGAAAAAGCAAAAGCGCAAGAATATCCGTTGGCCAGCAGTGGTTGCCGGTGTAGTAGTGATACTCCTAGCCTTTGTTTTTTCCTTGAAGAATCTGTCTTCTCCTTTTACTGATAATCAGCAAGAAAATGAAGCGCAATCCCATCAGCAATTTATTGAACGGCTTGTTCCACATGCCCAAGAACTACAAGATGGTTATGGAGTGCTTCCTAGTATCATTTTAGGACAAGCTATATTAGAATCGAATTGGGGAAAAAGTACCTTGGCTAGCAAATACAATAATCTTTTCGGGATCAAGGCTTATGGGGATCAGAAGAAAGTAAGCCTAGAAACAAAGGAATTTGTTAACGAAGAATGGATAACTATCCAAGGAGACTTCAAAGTGTATGATTCATGGGAACAGTCCATGGATGACCATACACAACTGTTCGTCCAAGGAGTAGATTGGAATCCTGCACTGTATGAAAAAGTGATTACGGCCACCAATTATCAGGAAGCCGCACAAGCATTGCAAGATGCAGGTTATGCGACAGACCCCGGTTATGCGCAAAAAATCATCCAGGTCATCGAGACGTACCAGTTGAATCAGTATGACCGGAGATAGCAAAGGAGAAGTGGCTGATGGCAGAACAATTTACGCCGGAAATCATGACGGAATTGAGAAAAGATATCGTAAGAGTACCGGAAATCATTTTAGAAGCAAGCGGGATCAAGATATTTGGAAAATTGATTCGTTCGATCATCTTTACTACGGATATCGCAATCATACGAAATACAAATGCGAATGCAGTAATTGCTGTGTATCCTTTTACACCACATCCAGCAATTACTAAAAGTATCATTGAGGCAGCTGATATTCCAGTTTTTTCCGGTGTAGGAGGCGGATTGACACAAGGTGCTCGTTCTTCTTACATGAGCATGTTTGCAGAAGCGCAAGGTTCTTTAGGGGTCGTTTTGAATGGTCCTACGCCTTTAGAGACAGTGAAAGAAGTTTGTCGAGTAGTTGATATCCCAGTTATCAGTACGGTAACATCGAAATATACAGAAATTGATGAAAAGTTAGCAGCTGGTATTTCGATTATCAATATCAGTGCGGGAAAAGAAACTGCAGAAGCAGTACGTCATTTTCGTAAAAAGTATCCTGAACTTCCTATTATTGCGACAGGCGGACCAACGGAAGAAAGTATTGCTGAGACCATTCAAGCAGGAGCAAATGCCATCACGTATACGCCGCCAAGTAGCGGAGAGCTTTTTAGTCGTAAAATGGAAAAATATCGGGAAACTGAAAAAAAGAAACATGAATAACAGGTAAGAAGTAGAGGCTGGTACAGAAGCGTTTAACTCCAAGAAATAAGAAGGAATTCACGAGTATTGCTTTTCAAATTTTTGTGAA
>NZ_BJLL01000102.1:0-3853 GCF_007996925.1 Enterococcus sp. NBRC 3427
ACAGCCTCTTTATTTAATAACTTTCAGGTTCCCCATATAAGGAACGAGCGCTTCTGGAACTGTGACAGAACCATCTTCATTTTGGTAGTTTTCCAAAATGGCAGCTACTGTACGGCCAACTGCAAGTCCTGAACCATTCAGAGTATGAGTATAGTGGATTTTTCCATCATTATCGCGATAACGGATCATTGCGCGGCGTGCTTGGAAATCTTCACAGTTAGAACAAGAACTGATTTCACGATAAGTATCTTGTGCAGGTATCCATACTTCTAAGTCATAAGTTTTAGCTGCAGAAAAGCCCATGTCTCCAGTTGATAAGGCCATCACACGATAAGGCAAATGCAATTTTTTCAAGATATCTTCTGCATCAGCTGTCATTTTTTCCAATTCTTCGTAAGAATGCTCTACATCCGAAAATTTGACCATTTCTACTTTATTGAATTGGTGAAGACGAATCAGTCCTCGTGTATCCCGACCAGCACTTCCGGCTTCAGAACGAAAAGCAGGGCTTAGTGCAGTGAAATAAATAGGTAAATCTGCACCATCTAAAATTTCATCATTATAATAGTTAGTTAATGGTACTTCAGCTGTTGGGATTAATGTTAGATCAGTATTCTCCAATTGGAAAACATCTTCTTTGAATTTTGGAAATTGTCCCGTACCAAACATCGCTTTACTGTTGACGATATAAGGAGTGATCATTTCAGTATAGCCGTGTTCGTAAATATGCTGATCAAGCATGAAGTTGTAGACAGCACGTTCTAATCGAGCACCTAATCCTTTGTAATAGACAAAACGGCTACCGGCTACTTTTGCGCCACGTTCAAAATCTAAAATATCAAGATTTTCTGCAATTTCCCAGTGTGGTTTTGGTTCAAAAGCAAATGTACGTGGTTCGCTCCAACGACGGATTTCTACATTGTCCTCTTCATCTGTTCCAACTGGCACAGAATCATGGGGAAGGTTTGGCAAAGTAGTTGCAATTTGTTTCAATTTTTCATCCACTTCAGCAATTTCAGTATCCAATGCTTTGATGTTGCCACCGACTTCTTTCATTTCAGCGATTTTAGCAGAAGCATCTTCTTTTGCACGCTTCAATTGGGCGATCTCAGCAGAAACATCATTTCGATATTTTTTTAATTCTTCACTTTTGACTAGTAGCTTACGACGATTTTCATCTAGTTCCATGAATTCAGCTAATGTTTCTTTTTTTACGCCCCGAGTCATCAATTTTTCTTGTACTTCTTCAATATTTTGTCGCATCATTTTTACATCTAACATATGATTTCCTCCTTTTTGAAAATAAAAAAAGACTGATCCATCCCATTATTCTTGGGACGAATCAGTCTGAAATTCGCGGTACCACCCAAGTTCAGCGTCAGCTGCACTTGTTGAACACATAACGGCTGTTGAACCGACCTTTCTTATTTCGAAAGGGCACGTAAACGAACTGGAACTTCCAAATTATCCTTTGCTGATTTACACCTGCCATCAGCTCTCTGAAAAAGAATAAAGTGTACTGGGTTCTGTGTTTTTCATTTATTCTAATAATTGTAATAAGAATAGCGAATATTTCAGCTTTCGTCAATAACTTCCTGTGTATCAATAGGTAATTTTTCATTTTTCTTGATTGGAAGGTGCATGATGAAAGAAGTCCATTGCTTATCTGATTTTGCATAAATGTATCCGCCGTGCAAAGCCACAATGCTTTGAGCGATTGCTAAACCAAGTCCAGTTCCTCCAGTTGCTTGTGAACGAGATTCTTCTACACGATAAAAACGGTCGAATAGATTATCGATTGCCTGTTGTGGGATCATTGCTCCGTTATTTTTGACTGTTGCAACAACTTCTGAACCGATACGTTCTACTTCGATTACGATCTTCGTTGCTCCTTTTCCGTATTTCAACGCATTCGTCAAAAGATTATTGAAGACACGTACAAGTTTTTCGGTATCGCCATCCATGATAAGGGAGTCTACTTTTGATTGAACAAGTATTTGGATATTTTTTTTAGAAGCTTCCAACTCAAAATCAGCTGCTAACTGTTCGATCAACTGGATCATGTCAAAGGCAGAAAAATTCACCGGGACAGCAGGCTGGCGTACCTTAGTGTATTCAAATAAGTCGTCCACTAAAGATTTCATCTGCTTTGCTTTGATATAAGCAGTATGCGTATACTTTAAAAGATCTTCTTCTGAGTGATACTGGCCATCTTCTATCAGTCCTAGGTATCCAATGATGGACGTGAGTGGGGTACGGATATCATGACTGACATTCGTGATCAATTCATCTTTTGATTTTTCGATTTTACGTTCGTCTTCAATCGCTGCTACGGTACTATCCACCAATCCATTGATACTTGTTACCACTCGGCTTAAGTCACCACTCAGTTCAAAAGGGATACGATGATCATAATTTCCGTTTGCGATGTAGTGAAGTTCGCTGATGATATGCCGCAATTGCATTTGGCGATATCTTCGAATCAAGCGCCAATACAAAACACCAATATCTAATAGAAAGAAAAAGGGAATAATAAAATTCCGGCCGTTCCAGAACAAATCAGTGTTCAATCGTTCTGCAAAAATATTCTTTGAATCCCAAATCGCATTCGTCAAAGAAGGTGAACTGTTGATCACCGAACTGATAACAACCAGAATAGAAACATTTAATAGAAGCAAAAGGATAATCGTGATGATTCCTTCCGCTAACAATTCGCTGATTTCTTTTGAAGTCAAATTGATCCGACGGCGTTTTTCAGTTGCTCGTTTACTATCTTGCGTCAATTTTATAGCCCACTCCCCAAACGGTTTGAATGACTTTTTCACCACCAGTTGCTTCTTCAATCTTATCTCTTAAATGACTAACGTGAACCATGACAGTTTTAGCAGAGACAATACTTTCTTGTTTCCAAACACGCTCAAAAATTTCATCCGCGCTAAATACTCGATTAGGATGACTAGCAAGCAAGTAGAGGATACCGAATTCCAAAGCTGTTAACTGGATTTCTTTCCCATCGATTGTTTTAACTTCATGAGAGTCTTTATTGATGATTAATGCATTTACTTCTAATACATCAGGCTGATCTGGGGCAATCTGCATTTTTGTACGCCGTAATAAAGACTTTACTCTAGCCATTACTTCTAACGGATTAAATGGCTTGGTCACATAATCATCTGCACCAGCGACCAGTCCTTTGATCTTATCCATATCAGTAGTTTTTGCTGTCAGCATAATGATTGGTATTTGGGATTCTTTTCGTAGCTCTTTCACTACTTGCATCCCATCCATCTCAGGCATCATGATATCTAAAATAAGTAATTCAATATCAGGGATTGTTCTGATTTTAGATAATGCTTCTTTCCCATCATAAGCCTTTACTGCTTCATACCCCTCATTGTGAACATAGATACTTAATAATTCAACGATTTCTTTATCATCGTCAGCAATCAAAATTTTCATAAATAAATCCTCCAGAGTCATATTGTTACTATTATTCTAGCAAAAAAAAGCAGAAATAGATAAAAGCAGCACTTTGTTAAGGAAAATTTTAGAAGGTGAGACATCTAGTTGGTGTGAATAAGACAAGAACATGAACATTAAACTGAAAACAAAAGGATTTTACGTCTCTCGGAGTTATAAAGACGAACGAAAAAGGACCAGAACTAACCAATGATCATGTAAGCTAGAAATGTTGATAAATAAGCATTTTCTTATTGACTTTCACATGTGATGTTGATATATTATTATTTGTTCAAAAGAACACCAATAACTTATTAAATAATAAAAAATAAGTTGTTGACATGTTGGAAATGACATGATAAGATAACTGAGTCGTTAAAAAAGAACTACTTGT
>NZ_BJLL01000103.1:0-3215 GCF_007996925.1 Enterococcus sp. NBRC 3427
GCGTGGCGACGTCCTACTCTCACAAGGGGCAACCCCTCACTACAATCGGCGCTAAGAAGCTTAACTTCTGTGTTCGGCATGGTTACAGGTGTATCCTTCTCGCTATCGCCACCACACTGTGGTGTTATCTTTTATTGAGTAAATTTTGTTCACTCAAAACTGGATTTGAAGTCATATAAGTTTTTTTGCCGAGTTCTTTTCTTTTTAACCTATTGGTTAAGTCCTCGATCGATTAGTATCAGTCCGCTCCATACATCACTGTACTTCCACTCCTGACCTATCTACCTGATCATCTCTCAGGGATCTTACTTTCTTAAAGAAATGGGAAATCTCATCTTGAGGTGGGCTTCACACTTAGATGCTTTCAGCGTTTATCCCTTCCCTACATAGCTACCCAGCAATGCCCTTGGCAGAACAACTGGTACACCAGCGGTAAGTCCATCCCGGTCCTCTCGTACTAAGGACAGCTCCTCTCAAATTTCCAACGCCCGCGACGGATAGGGACCGAACTGTCTCACGACGTTCTGAACCCAGCTCGCGTGCCGCTTTAATGGGCGAACAGCCCAACCCTTGGGACCGACTACAGCCCCAGGATGCGACGAGCCGACATCGAGGTGCCAAACCTCCCCGTCGATGTGGACTCTTGGGGGAGATAAGCCTGTTATCCCCAGGGTAGCTTTTATCCGTTGAGCGATGGCCCTTCCATGCGGAACCACCGGATCACTAAGCCCGACTTTCGTCCCTGCTCGACTTGTTGGTCTCGCAGTCAAGCTCCCTTCTGCCTTTACACTCTTCGAATGATTTCCAACCATTCTGAGGGAACCTTTGGGCGCCTCCGTTACCTTTTAGGAGGCGACCGCCCCAGTCAAACTGCCCATCTGACACTGTCTCCCACCACGATTAGTGGTGCGGGTTAGAGTGGCCATAACGCAGGGGTAGTATCCCACCAGCGCCTCCATCGAAACTAGCGTTCCGATTTCTACGGCTCCTACCTATCCTGTACATGCGGTACAGACACTCAATATCAAACTACAGTAAAGCTCCATGGGGTCTTTCCGTCCTGTCGCGGGTAACCTGCATCTTCACAGGTACTAAAATTTCACCGAGTCTCTCGTTGAGACAGTGCCCAAATCGTTACGCCTTTCGTGCGGGTCGGAACTTACCCGACAAGGAATTTCGCTACCTTAGGACCGTTATAGTTACGGCCGCCGTTTACTGGGGCTTCAATTCGTACCTTCGCTTGCGCTAAGCACTCCTCTTAACCTTCCAGCACCGGGCAGGCGTCAGCCCCTATACTTCATCTTACGATTTTGCAGAGACCTGTGTTTTTGATAAACAGTCGCTTGGGCCTATTCACTGCGGCTGATCGTATGATCAGCACCCCTTCTCCCGAAGTTACGGGGTCATTTTGCCGAGTTCCTTAACGAGAGTTCTCTCGCTCACCTTAGGATTCTCTCCTCGACTACCTGTGTCGGTTTGCGGTACGGGCCGCTGTTTTCTCACTAGAAGCTTTTCTCGGCAGTGTGACATCAGGAACTTCGGTACTATTATTTCCCTCCCCATCACAGCTTGTCCTTAAGAAAAGAAGCATTTGACTCCTCTTCAGACTTACTGCTTGGACAGACATTTCCAATCGTCTGCATTCCTTAGCCTCCTGCGTCCCTCCATTGCTCAAACAAAAACAACGGGTACAGGAATATCAACCTGTTATCCATCGCCTACGCCTATCGGCCTCGGCTTAGGTCCCGACTAACCCTGGGCGGACGAGCCTTCCCCAGGAAACCTTAGTCATTCGGTGGACAGGATTCTCACCTGTCTTTCGCTACTCATACCGGCATTCTCACTTCTAAGCGCTCCAGCAGTCCTCACGATCTGCCTTCGACGCCCTTAGAACGCTCTCCTACCAATACACCTAAAGGTGTACTCCACAGCTTCGGTAATATGTTTAGCCCCGGTACATTTTCGGCGCAGGGTCACTCGACTAGTGAGCTATTACGCACTCTTTAAATGGTGGCTGCTTCTAAGCCAACATCCTAGTTGTCTGTGCAACCCCACATCCTTTTCCACTTAACATATATTTTGGGACCTTAGCTGGTGGTCTGGGCTGTTTCCCTTTCGACTATGGATCTTATCACTCACAGTCTGACTCCCGGATATGAATGAATGGCATTCGGAGTTTATCTGAATTCGGTAACCCGAGATGGGCCCCTAGTCCAAACAGTGCTCTACCTCCATCATTCTCAATTCCGAGGCTAGCCCTAAAGCTATTTCGGAGAGAACCAGCTATCTCCAAGTTCGTTTGGAATTTCTCCGCTACCCACACCTCATCCCCGCACTTTTCAACGTACGTGGGTTCGGTCCTCCAGTGCGTTTTACCGCACCTTCAACCTGGACATGGGTAGATCACATGGTTTCGGGTCTACGACTACATACTCAAACGCCCTATTCAGACTCGCTTTCGCTGCGGCTCCGTCTCTTCAACTTAACCTCGCATGCAATCGTAACTCGCCGGTTCATTCTACAAAAGGCACGCCATCACCCATTAACGGGCTTTGACTTGTTGTAGGCACACGGTTTCAGGTTCTATTTCACTCCCCTTCCGGGGTGCTTTTCACCTTTCCCTCACGGTACTGGTTCACTATCGGTCACTAGGGAGTATTTAGCCTTGGGAGATGGTCCTCCCGGATTCCGACGGAATTTCTCGTGTTCCGCCGTACTCAGGATCCTCCTAGGTGTCTTCCACATTTCGTCTACGGGGTTTTTACCCTCTTTGACTGACTTTTCCAAGTCATTCGACTATCTGAAAGAACTACCATATTGGAGTCCTACAACCCCAACAAGCAAGCTTGTTGGTTTGGGCTTTTCCCGTTTCGCTCGCCGCTACTCAGGGAATCGAATTTTCTTTCTCTTCCTGCAGGTACTTAGATGTTTCAGTTCTCTGCGTCTACCTCGAATGTGCTATGTATTCACACAATCGTAACATCCTATTAAAGATGCTGGGTTCCCCCATTCGGAAATCTCTGGATCATAGCTTACGTACAGCTCCCCAAAGCATATCGGTGTTAGTCCCGTCCTTCATCGGCTCCTAGTGCCAAGGCATCCACCGTGCGCCCTTATTCACTTAACCTTATCAACCTTGCGGTTGGGTTTTGATCCTTCTTCTAGCGATAGAAGTTAGATCAAGAAAATAAGCAATTGAACTTATTAAAAAACTC
>NZ_BJLL01000104.1:0-3170 GCF_007996925.1 Enterococcus sp. NBRC 3427
TTTTGAACACCGTTTACCCAGAGGTTGTGAGCCTACCATTTAACTCCGAGTTACAAGAAATAATTTTAAAAACAACTTCTCATGTTTTTGGTTTGGTTGGCTTATTATCGAGAAGTAGCTATTGGGAGTCTATTTATCAAAAAAAGGAGTGCGACATAGGTCACACCCCTTCTTTATTTTCTTTGAAACATCTTTCGGTACTCGACAGCATACAAGACAAAAGATTGTAAAAGACCGTAAGTGATGACGGCAAAAATGACTCTCACCCACAGCGTTGGTAATTCTGGGAAAAGCAGCAAAAGGATCATGCCAACATAGATGACAGCAGTCGCTACTTTGCCATACCACTTCGCACCACTTAATTTGATATTTTTAGATAGCCCGATTAATCCAGCTACAAACATAAAGCCTTCTTTTATCAAGAATAGACCAAACAACAGCCAAAGCCACGGTCGATACCATGCCATAGACAAAATCAGGAAAAGTTGTGTCAATTTATCTGCAAACGGATCAAGCACCTTCCCTAAGTCTGTTACCTGATTATATCTCCGAGCAATGACCCCATCTAAATAATCAGACAAGCCTGAGACAACAATAACTGCTCCTGCTACATAAAACGACTGTCTCAGCACAAAATAAAGATAAATCGGCAGCAAGAGTATACGGAATATCGATAAAAGATTCGGAATCGTTTGGATTTCTTTACGCCAGTTTGTGCTTATTTTCATTTGACCGTCCCACCTCCTCAGCACTCTTTTTTTTATTTTAGCTTACATAGAGAATAAAACCAATGATTTTACTGCTGTCATTTTTTACAATCACTGATCATATGAGTTGGTCTGAAATAATCACTTGCTGTTTTCATCTTTTGCTCTTCTTTCTTCCTGTCGTTTACGCATTTCTTTTACTAACGCTTTATGGGCTTTTTTTGATCCTCGCTCTAGGTCACGCTGCTGTTTTCGTGTTTTAAAATCGATAAACAGACTGTCTAAATCGTAACCTGTCGGGTACAGATTTTCTGCTGAACGCACCAGACGAACACGCTGACGAGGCACATGGATCATTTCTTTTTCTAAATATACGGCAATCGTATCTTCACCTATATCCTCATAAACTAATGCTTCTTTTTGGTATTCATTCACAAATATTCGATCGCCTTTTGCAAAGAGCTGGCGTTCTTTTTTATTGTCCTTCCTAGTTATAACTGCTGTCTTAGGAGGAAATTCTTTTTTCTGTGTCCGATAGGCTTTTTCCTCCAGATAACGCTCTGCTTGCTGGATCAATTTCATAGACATAGCCATTTTATGTGCAATCCATAAAGCTTGGCTTTCTCCCGTTTCTCCAACACGCAATTGATATTTAGGACGAAGTGCTTCCCGATCGAAAGCCATAGCAGCCGGCACAAAATCTTCATGGTCCCTGGCAAATTTCTTAATTTCTCCATAATGGGTCGTGGCAATGATCAATGCCCCCTGCTCATACATAGATTCCATGATTGCAATCGCTAATGCAGCCCCTTCATTTGGCTCTGTTCCACTGCCAATCTCATCCAGAAGTACCAACGTATTCCTTTTTATCTTTTTCAAAATAGCAGCGATGTTTTGCATATGACCAGAAAATGTACTCAACGCATTTTCTAAATTTTGGTGGTCACCGACATCGACGAAAACCTCATCAAAGACAGCAAGCTCCGTCCCTTCTTTTGCCGGAACTTGCATGCCGAACATCGCCATCAAAGTCAATAAACCGACCGTCTTCAACACGACTGTTTTGCCGCCGGCATTTGCTCCGGTGATAATCAAGCCTCGATAGTCTTTACCGATTTCAACATCCAATGGTACCGCATGATCAGGTAAAAATGGATGTCTGCCTTGTTTGATGACGATATGTTCTGATTTATTGATTTTAGGCGTGATCCCATTGATTTCTCGACTGAATTTTGCCCGAGCAAAAATGATATCTAATACCGTCATCGTTTCGATCAATAAGTCGATTGCTTCTTCATTTTCTGCAATAGCACCAGTCAATGCAGCCAGAATTTGATATTCTTCACTGATTTCTTCAGCTTTTAACAACTGATAGTGTTCATTCAGTTTAGAAACCACAGTTGGTTCAATAAAAACCGTCGTTCCTTTGTTCGATTCATCGATGATCGTCCCATCTACTTTATTTTTATAGCTGGCTTTGATAGGAATCGTATAGCATTCACCTTTTTGAACGATTATTGCTTCTTGGATCATTTCTTTGTTTTTCGGATGACGCAAGAATTTCAGCAATTTTGACTGGATTTCTTTTTCTATTATTTGTAATTGTTTGCGTACTTTACGCAAATTACGTGAAGCATCGTCACTGACTTTATTATTTTTTATTTTTTGGTCAATCAACTCTTCTACATTTATCAAATCAGGAAGATGCTTGCTATAAGCAAACAACAAAGGTGCCTGGTATTGATTCTTATCAAAAAACTTTGTGATCATCCGACTGCTTCTTAGAAAACCCGCATATTCGATCAAATCAGCGGGCGACAGAACCAGCCCTTTTTTGACTTGTTCTGTCAGTGCATCGATCCTCGGCAATCCCATAAATGGAACATGCTGACTACTTTCTAAGATCAAGCGTGCTTCTCTTGTTTCTTCTTGACGATCCAAGACGGTTTGTAGGTTTGTCGAGGCCGTCATCTTGCTGATTCGTTTTTTGCTATAGTTTCCAATTGCTCTTGCTTGGATTTCCGTTTTGATCTGATCAAATTGTAATTGACTAATCATTTCGTTGTTCATACTCTCTCCTTTTCTTGAAGAGATACCTGTCCCAAAATAAATAAGGGCCTAGAGATAAATAAAAGGATAGAACACAGCTTAAAAAAGTCATGTCCTATCCTCATTAGAATACAAAGATATTGTTTTCCTGACAGGTACCGTTTCATAAGCACACCAAATAAACCTTGTTTATTGGCTATTCGACTTACTGATTAGATACCAGCTACACTCACAAAACATTCCCCATTCTTCTAGGTCTTATTTATTTTTCACTTAACTATAGCAAGACGCATTTTGATTGTCAAACCTTAGAGTAAAACCGTACAAAAAAAGGAACTGTGACAAAAGTCGTGTCAAAGTCCCTCTTTCCGAATAAACGGTGTTCAAAAGCTTGCATCTGCGGTAATAAGCCAA
>NZ_BJLL01000105.1:0-2825 GCF_007996925.1 Enterococcus sp. NBRC 3427
CATTGACACTCAAAGAACCAGAATAAGTCATCAGAAAGCAAGGGGGTGCGGACATAATCCTGGACGAAAAAATAAACTTAGGAGGAATGTCCGTGTGTTTTCCCACAAAGAGCGTGTAAGGGCAATTCAGTTATTTTTAAAATACGATTGCTCTTATGCTGCAACCATTCGAGAATTAGGGTATCCGTCGATTGGTGCACTACGGAAATGGTATAAAGAGTATTTGGAATCCGGAGAGCTCCATCAGGAGCACCGAAAAAAATCAAAGTATTCTGAAGAACAAAAACGAATAGCGGTGAATCATTATTTTGAATATGGTCAATGTTATGCACGAACCATTCGCATGCTTGGTTATCCTAATAGAGAGTCCTTGCGGCAGTGGTGTGAAGAACTTGCACCAGGAGCTAGAAAACTCCGAAAAAGTGCGGTAAAGTTAACACAAGATCAAAAAGAAGCTGTGTTGAAAAAATTCTATAAACCGCAAACTAATAGGAAAAATTTAGCCGAATCTGAAGGAATTAGTAGAGTTACTCTATATCAATGGAAAAACACGGTTCTTGGAAAGGATTTTCCATTGCGTATGACTTTAAAAAATCAGGAAAAACAAAAAGAGCTACTTTTAAAGGAAGTAGAAGACTTACAAAAACAAGTACACCAATTACAGCTCGAAAAAGCATTACTCGAAGGAGCGGCTGAACTGCTAAAAAAAGAAAAAGGCGTCAATCTTCTTTGTCTATCAAATCAAGAAAAAACGATATTGATTGATGCCTTACGAAATCAGTTCACCTTGAAAGAGCTTCTTCAACAGCTCCAGTTGCCTAAAAGCAGCTATTTTTATCAAAAACAAGCACTTGAGAAACCAGATAAGTATTACAAAGAACGTCAATTAATTATCACGATTTTCAATCATAACTTCTGTGCGTATGGTTACCGTAGAATTCACCAAGCTTTAAAAAATATGGGTAAAAAGCTTTCTGAAAAAGTTGTACGTAGATTGATGACTGAGGAAAATCTATTTGTTAAATTTTCTAGACGAAAAAAGTATTCTTCGTATGCTGGGGAAATTTCTCCTGCACACCCCAATTTATTAAATCGGAATTTTAAAGCAAAGAAGCCAAATGAAAAATGGTTAACAGATATTACTGAATTTAGAATTCCCGCAGGGAAAATCTACTTATCACCACTTGTCGATTGTTACGATGGTGCTATTGTTAGTTGGACTATTGGAACAAAGCCAACTTGCTTCACTCTATGTCTAAAAAGGGTTATTCACCAGATAATTCAGCGTGCGAAGGTTTCTTTGGACGATTAAAAAACGAGATGTTTTATCAACGTGACTGGAAGAATACAACAATCAATCAGTTTATAAACAAATTGGATGATTATATTCATTGGTATAATAATCAACGAATTAAGTTATCTTTAGGAGGGCTAAGCCCTCTTCAATATCGGAAGAAGCAAAGATATATTTGTTAAAAAGGTCCAAAAAAATATCCGCACCCCCTTTTTTTTGTAAAAAACTATTGCACAATACAAGTGGCCTACGGCTATCGAAATTTCCATAACTTTCGAGCAAGAATTTATCTCATTCAAGGCTTGATCTTCCAAGTAAAACAAAAACCAGTTAAGCACTCTGCCTAACTGGTTATGACTAAATTTTCAGTTGTATCTTTCTCTACCAACACTAAATGTCGAAGAGCCTTTTTTCGTTTATGAATGTAAGACCGCTTCTCGAGCCAATGCCAAACAACCGAGCGTTCCAGCGTTGTCTTCTAATGCTGGGGTCACGATATATTTGCTTAACTCAGGTGTTTCGACATACCCATTGACCAATTTTGCAAATGCGTCGTGGACGTTTTGCAGCATATGGCGTTGTTTCATCACACCACCGCCAAAAATGATCACATCTGGAGAAAACATCAAGGTTGTATTGTAGGCACATTGAGCAATATAGGAGGCTTCGATTTCCCAATAAGGATCATCTTCTGCAACCTCTTGTCCTTTTTTCCCTAAGCGTTTTTCGATGGCGGGTCCAGCGGCCATCCCTTCTAAACAGTTGCCATGAAATGGACAGCTGCCAGCAAAGTCATCTTTTGGATGAGGGACGACGAGCATATGCCCCATTTCTGGATGACTAAACCCTTCGATAAAGCGCCCTTCTTGTAAGGCACCGCCGCCAACACCCGTACCGATCGTATAGTAAACGACACTGCTCAATCCTTTGCCACTGCCGAAGACATACTCACCATAGGCAGCCGCATTGACATCTGTTGTCCAAGAAATCGGGATCGGAAATTCTTTTTTCATGGTACCGATGAAATCAAAATTTTGCCATGCCAATTTCGGGGTCGAGGTAATGTACCCATAAGTGGCGGAATCGCGATGGATATCGATAGGCCCAAATGAGCCAATCCCAATCCCTGCTAAATCTGCTTGGTATTGTTTGAAGAAGTCAATGACTAAAGGCATTGTTTCCTCAGGTGTCGTTGTCGGAAAGCTCACTCTTTCCTTGATCGTCATTTCTTCATCGCCAATGGCACACACAAATTTTGTGCCGCCTGCTTCAATTGCACCGTATAGCATAGACATTTCTCCCTTTATTTTAGAATGAAATCACTAAATAAATGACTATATATCATATTTAAATTATTTTTTTATTTAGTAACATGACAAGTAAATAACTACTATTTTTTCTTTTTGAATTTTTATCATTTTTTAAAATTCTAATAATTTTTCATACAATTGATATATGAAAAGATTAAATAAAATGTTATTCTCAAATATTTGATTAATCTATATTATTTGATTTTGGAAAGAAAATTCAG
>NZ_BJLL01000106.1:0-2588 GCF_007996925.1 Enterococcus sp. NBRC 3427
AACTAGCACCACGGGTTAAATTTTTATCTTTTATTAAAGTCAGATAAAAATTCTTTGGAAATGTAATGGTAGAGATATTTTTACAAAAGGACCTGGCAGCGCTGTAGTTGGTGCTGCAGGAGGACCTATTTATTGGTAATGTACTTGTCGGATGTGCATTAAAGCCTATTCCTGCAAGTTAAATTTATAAAAACAGGAAAGTAATTATCTCAAATCCTATCAAGTACAATCATAGGATTGCACTTGACAGGACAAATTTTTTAACTAAAAAATGAAAAACACTTTCTAAAAATTAGTAGAATTTGCCAAATCTTTCGCATCTTCCACCATACATTTAATTTTAATTCCCCTTTATGGTACTTAATAAAAACAAGAAAAGAACTATTCATTTGGCCCTTTTTTGGTTCCAGACCATAGAAATATTCCTCCAGTAACTAATATTGCTGTTATGCACGTAACTAATAACAGCTATAAAAATTGGTACAACTTTAATAGGATTCAGAAAAATTTGCACTAGTGAAGGAATCTATTTTATTAGAAAAATGCAATCTCCCTAAAGAAAAAACCACTAAACAGTGCTTTCTTTCAACTTCTCCTTAATTTTTTGTGCTTTCCCTAAAGTAAAGTTTCTGGCCAACTCTGAATCAAAATATAGTGAACGTTTTTTAAAATCTATTTCTTTAACGTTAAAGATATTTACTAAACACGCTCGACTAATTCTTGTTAACATAGGATATTTCTTTTCAAGCTCACTAATTCTTCCATAAAATTCGTACTGCCCATCTTTAGTACACAATGATAATCTATGTGGTAATTTTGAAGCTTCTACAAAATAAATGTCATTTATATCAAAAGTAAATGTTTGAGAACCTATGGAAAAAACAAATGCTTGATTCGTAACCTGTTTTGTTGCATCTATCCTTTCTTGCGCTAATAACAATAACTCAACAATCTCGTTTCGATACTCATCTAGTGTTTGATCTTTTGTTACAAATCCTAACGTTTCAACTCTTCTTTTTATTGTTACGGGTAACATCTCATCATGAGTAGTTGTAAAAATGATTTTTGCTTGAACATCATATTTTCTGATTACTTCTGCTAATTCTATACCGTTAACTTCATGATTTAAATCAATATCTAAGAAATATATTCCTTGCTTTGGTCGGAATTGTTTGAGGTATTTTTTAACTTCTAACGGACTTTGTGTTTTCAATACTATCTTAAATACTTCGTCGTGAAAAAGAATGAAATTATCAATAATTCGTTCTAACTGATTTAATTGTATAATTTGATCTTCACATAATATTATTGGATAACTCATAAATCCTCCTTCCCTCAAAACAACAAAATAACTTGAGTAGTAAATTGATACGGATCGTTTTGATAGTTCACAAACATATTGGGATTCTTTTTATTGATTTCCTCTATACTAGATAAACCTAACCCTTGATGTCCCTTTTTTGTTGTTACACCTTTTTTCATTAGAGTATCTATGGAGAGTAGTATCTCTCTACAACTATTCGATATCGAAATTTCTATCTGTTTATCATCTCGGTAAATAGCTAGAGACAGTTCTCTATCTTGACTCTCTATAGATGCTTCAATTGCATTATCGAGAATAATTCCAAGCACCCTAATACAGTCAAATATTGGAACAGGAACTTCAATAATAGTACTTGGACATTCGAATTTACAACAAATCTTATTGTTATTTGCTTGGTATAGCTTCGCTATCAACAAACTTTTCAAATATTCATTTTTTATATTTTTTAAATAACGATATTCAAACTTATTGGTTAGATAAGAATTAGAATAGATCTCTAATTCTTTTATTTCTTTTTCCAATATCGAATCATGGTTTTGATTAGCGATTTCTTTTAAACTCAGCAATAAATTTTTATAGTCATGTCTAAATCTGGCAAATTTTTCTTGATCTTTTTCCAGTGAATCAGTATATTTTTTTAGATAAACCAATTCCTTTCTTTTCAATTGCTGTTCATATTGTTCTCGTTGCCTAATAGTTATTCTAATAAATAAAAATAGAACAACAAACATTTGAATGATTAAAAATATTAAGACACCAAACACAAAATGATCAAATACTTGATATTGATGAGCAACATAAGAAACAAATAAACCAATTGTAAGTAAATAAATCATGAATATAGCAGTAAGTTTAGAACTGGACTGTTCAACAATCCTATTTATAGCTAATTTTCTATATAACCAAATAAACATCAGTAAGAACAAAGAATCAAGCATTATCTGGAATACTACATAACCATACCCTTTTATCCCTTCAAATGAAAACATATACGTCATAACCATGGAAGTAATAATAGATCTGAAATCATCAATAAGCATACATAATAGTAATTTATTTAAAAGCACTATATTAGTTTTCTTCTTTTCCTTTAATATAAAATAACTTCCGATTATAGGTATAGCTGCGGAAACATCAGTAAATAATTCAACAAAAAAAGTGAGTGGTATCAATAAACATACAAAAAGATATTTTCTTTTGTTAATATCAGTATTAGTCATATAAAATAAGAGAAAAAAGAAAAAGTTTCCCACGAACATTCTAG
>NZ_BJLL01000107.1:0-2286 GCF_007996925.1 Enterococcus sp. NBRC 3427
AGAACACCGTTTATTCGGAAAAAGGGCTGTGACAAGATTTTTGTCACAGCCTTTTTATTTCCCCGGAAACAACCGCTGATAATAGACATCTGCTTTTTTTATAAGAAAAAATCCAAATACCAGATACGAAAAAACGTCCGAATAACCCAATCATCGGTACAAAAAAGATACCGACAATCAAGCATAAGTTAATAAACATGGAGATAAAACTTCGATGGTCCTTTGACAAAACTCTCACGACATGGGAATCTGGTTTATTTGCTTTCATGATTTGCCTCATCAATATACCAAAAGAAAAACTCCACATCGTGTATACTAAGGCATAAGCCATCTCAGTCCAAAAAGCTTCAGGGTTACGCCCGACCCAACTAGTAACGGAAGGACATAAGGTCAGCCAGAAGAGCCAAAAGATATTCGACCAGACCACTCGGTAATTGATGCGTTCTGCCATCTGGAATATACGATGATGGTTCACCCAAATTACCGCAACAAATATAAAACTGATTGCATAAGCTAATAATGTATTTCGGATGACCCACAAAGAATGAAAACCAGATGGATCAGGAATCTTGATGTCTAATACAAGAACTGTCAAAACGATAGCCACTACTCCATCAGTAAATGCTTCTAATCTCGACTTTGTCACGATGATTCCTCCTCAGATGATTCAGCGCTTTTATTTTATCACTTATGTTATTAAATAACCATCGTTTTATATAGGAAATTTTCTGAAAATTGTTGCATATTTTTCGAAATTTTGTTACTTTTAAAAAAACCGTAAAGGAGTTATGTATGACAAAAAAATTATCATTTAAAGACTATCTTTTTATAGGCTCCATGCTTTTCGGTCTATTTTTTGGTGCTGGAAATCTTATCTTTCCCGTTCATTTGGGTCAAGAAGCAGGCGCTGCTACCTTTTGGGCGAATCTAGGTTTCTTGGTTACCGGTATCGGTCTTCCCTTCTTAGGGGTGATTGCCATTGGTGTATCGAAAAGCTCAGGTGTATATGAATTAGCAAAACGGATAAATCAAACATATGCGATGGTTTTTACCATCTTGCTTTACTTAGTTATCGGACCGTTTTTTGCTTTACCTCGCCTTGCGACCACATCTTTCGAGATTGGTTTAGCACCATTTATCGATCCTAGCAGACAGACGCTATATCTAGCAATTTTCAGTATTGTATTTTTTGGGCTGGCTTGGTGGTTTTCAAGAAAACCGACAAAGATATTAGATTATGTTGGAAAATTCCTGAATCCTGCATTTTTGGTTTTATTAGGGGCATTGCTTCTCCTTGCTTTTTTGAATCCATTAGGCTCTGTCAATCAAGCGCCTATTCAGCCAAATTACCAAGACCATGCTTTTTTTACAGGATTTACTCAAGGATATAACACATTAGATGCGCTTGCTGCTTTAGCATTTGGGATTATCATCGTTACGACGATCCAAAACATGGGTGTAACAAAACCTGCTGAAATTGCTAAAGACACGATCAAATCTGGTGCGATCAGCATTATATTGATGGGAATCATTTATACTTTGCTCGCTTATTTAGGTGCTATGAGCTTAGGTAGCTTTGCTCTAAGTGAAAATGGCGGAATCACGCTGGCTCAGATTGCTGATCATTATTTAGGCACTTATGGTAGTATCTTATTAGCATTCATCGTTATATTAGCTTGTTTGAAGACTGGTATTGGTTTGATTACAGCTTTTGCAGAAACATTCACGGATTTGTTCCCGCAAAGAAATTACGCCTTTTTTGTTGCACTTGCCAGTATCCTTCCCTGTTTAGCGGCAAATGTAGGCTTGACGAATATCATTCAATTTTCGTTGCCTGTTTTGATGTTCATCTATCCATTAGCAATGACATTGATTCTGTTAGTATTGGTTGGTCCTTTGTTTAAGCAGCGTACAGCTGTTTATCGGATGACTACCTATTTTACATTGATTGCTTCGATTTTTGATGGGTTGAATGCCTGCCCAGAATCTATCAAGCAAACCCCTATCGTTCAAAATATTTTACATGCTGCGGAAAGCTACTTACCGTTTTTCAAATTGGGGATGGGATGGATCGTGCCAGCAGTTATCGGTTTCGTTATCGGCCTGATTTGGAGTTTCGCTAAGAAAGAAGAAGTAGCGGATTGATAAAAGAGGTTGTCTCTTGAACACTTTTTTAAGAAAGAGTTTGCGAAAAAGCTCTCACAAAAATTGCGACGAGTAATCGCAGGATCAATAAAAAGCAAAAGGTCTGTGACAAAAGTCTTGTCACAGACCTTTTTTCCGAAT
>NZ_BJLL01000108.1:0-1873 GCF_007996925.1 Enterococcus sp. NBRC 3427
CAAAAGCTTGCATCTGCGGTAATAAGCCCAACCAATTCAAAAATATGAAAAACTATTTTTGATTGGCTGTTCTTATTACTTGATGCAGGGCAGCTTTTTCACAACCTCTCCACTAAACGGTGTTCAAAAGTTTGCATCTGCGGTAATAAACCCAACCAATTCAAAAACATGAGAAGCTGTTTTTGATTGGCTGTTCTTATTACTTGATGCAGGACAGCTTTTTTACAATCTCTTTTAATACACACAGATGTAAACGCTTTATATTGGTATTCTATGAGAAAGCTAACTTGATTCCAAGTAGATCATTGACTTAAATGAAAAAATCAATTATTTTAATAGATAAACTAAATTAGAGGAGTGGTACTAAAAATGTCCAACTGGGAAACAAAGTTCACGAAAAAAGGATTTACTTTTGATGATGTCTTATTGATACCAGCAGAAAGTCACGTGTTACCAAACGAAGTGGATATGAGCGTACAATTAGCTAAAAATATTAAGTTGAATATTCCAATCATCAGTGCAAGTATGGATACTGTTACCGACAGCAAGATGGCCATTGCTATGGCAAGACAAGGCGGACTAGGTGTGATCCATAAAAACATGACGATCAGCCAGCAAGCGGATGAAGTAAGAAAAGTCAAACGTTCTGAAAGTGGCGTAATCATTGATCCGTTCTTCTTAACGCCACAGCATCTTGTAGCAGACGCAGAAGAATTGATGAGCAAATATCGTATCAGTGGTGTGCCAATCGTTGAAACACTTGAAAACAGAAAATTGGTAGGGATAATTACAAACCGCGACATGCGTTTTGTAACAGATTATCACATGCCGATTGCTGATGTGATGACAAAAGACAACTTAGTGACTGCCCCAGTAGGTACCTCTCTAAAAGATGCAGAAAAGATTTTGCAAAAACATAAAATCGAAAAATTACCAATCGTAGATAACGAAGGTCGTTTAAGCGGATTGATCACGATCAAAGACATCGAGAAAGTGATCGAATTTCCAAATGCAGCAAAAGATGAACATGGTCGATTGCTTGTAGCAGCAGCCGTTGGTGTAACAAGCGATACATTTGAGCGTGCGAATGCTTTATTAGAAGCAGGGGCAGATGCAATCATCATCGATACAGCTCATGGACATAGTGCAGGTGTGATCCGAAAAATTCAAGAAATCCGTTCAACTTTTGCAGATGCAACATTGATTGCAGGAAACGTTGCGACGGCTGAAGCGACAAAAGCTTTATATGATGCAGGTGTAGATGTCGTAAAAGTTGGTATCGGACCAGGATCGATTTGTACGACACGTGTGGTAGCCGGTGTAGGTGTACCTCAGCTCACAGCTATTTATGATGCAGCATCAGTTGCTCGTCAATATGGCAAAGCGATTATTGCAGACGGAGGGATCAAATATTCTGGTGACATCGTCAAAGCATTAGCTGCCGGCGGACATGCAGTGATGCTAGGAAGTATGTTGGCAGGGACAGATGAATCACCAGGTGAATTCGAAATCTTCCAAGGACGTCGATTCAAAACATACCGAGGTATGGGCTCATTAGGCGCGATGGAAAAAGGTTCAAAAGACCGTTACTTCCAAGGTAGTGTCAATGAAGCAAATAAATTAGTACCAGAAGGAATCGAAGGTCGGGTTGCTTATAAAGGAAGTGTTGCAGATATTATTTTCCAAATGATCGGCGGTTTGCGTTCAGGAATGGGTTATGTTGGGGCAGCCAATCTACAGCAATTACGTGATGAAGCGCAATTTATCCAAATGAGCGGCAGTGGATTAAAAGAATCACACCCTCATGATGTACAAATCACAAAAGAAGCACCAAACTATTCAGTTGAATCTTAAAAACATTAAAGAGCGTGGG
>NZ_BJLL01000109.1:0-1849 GCF_007996925.1 Enterococcus sp. NBRC 3427
AACCTCTGATTCACGGTGTTCCAAAAGTAGCTTCTTCGAAAAATAAGTCGAAATTTCACAAAAATTTGAGAAGCAATTTTCGTACATTCCTTCTTATTTCTTGAAGCTGACCACTTCTGTTACAACCTCTTTTTTAATAACCATTCTAAAAAGATAAAGTTCGTTTTTTAAGCGTTTTTATAAAATAAAAATAAAAATCATTCGATTTTATTTGAAATATGTATCTATTATTGATACAATGGTTCAGGATTAAATAATATAGAACGAGGTGTTCACATGTCATCTGTAGTAGTAGTAGGTACGCAATGGGGCGATGAAGGGAAAGGAAAAATCACAGACTTTCTCAGTGAAAATGCTGAAGTGATTGCACGGTACCAAGGTGGCGACAATGCAGGGCACACAATTAAGTTTAACGGTGTGACTTATAAACTGCATTTGATTCCTTCTGGGATTTTTTATAAAGACAAGATCAGTGTGATCGGAAACGGCGTTGTAGTCAATCCTAAATCATTGGTTAAAGAATTAGCTTATTTACATGAAAAAGGTGTAGAAACAAGTAATTTGCGTATTTCTGACCGCGCGCACGTAATCTTGCCTTATCATATCAAATTGGACCAATTACAAGAAGATGCTAAGGGCGAAAATAAGATTGGTACAACGATTAAAGGAATCGGACCTGCCTATATGGATAAAGCAGCTCGTGTAGGTATCCGTATTGCAGACTTATTAGATAAAGAAATTTTTGAAGAACGTCTTCGTTTGAATCTAGATGACAAAAACCGTCAATTTGTAAAAATGTTTGATTCAGAACCACTTGATTTTGACGATATTTTTGAAGAATATTATGAATACGGACAACAAATCAAACAATACGTCACAGATACTTCCGTTATCTTGAATGATGCTTTGGATGCAGGCAAACGCGTGTTGTTTGAAGGCGCACAAGGTGTAATGCTGGATATCGACCAGGGAACTTATCCTTTTGTTACTTCTTCTAACCCAGTAGCCGGTGGGGTAACAATCGGAAGCGGTGTAGGGCCTTCAAAAATCAATAAAGTTGTCGGCGTCTGCAAAGCCTATACGTCACGTGTCGGTGATGGACCATTTCCAACTGAATTATTTGATGAAACAGGAGAACAAATCCGCGAAGTAGGACGAGAATACGGTACGACAACTGGTCGTCCGCGTCGTGTAGGCTGGTTTGATTCTGTAGTTATGCGCCATTCTAAACGAGTTTCAGGTATTACCAACCTATCTTTAAACTCGATCGATGTATTAAGTGGATTGGAAACAGTAAAAATTTGTACGGCTTATGAATTAGATGGCGAACTAATCTACCACTATCCAGCAAGCTTGAAAGAGTTGAACCGCTGCAAACCAATCTATGAAGAATTGCCAGGCTGGTCAGAAGACATTACAGGATGCAAAACACTTGCAGAACTGCCAGAAAACGCACGTAACTATGTACGTCGTATCTCAGAGCTTGTTGGTGTACGTATCTCAACATTTTCTGTCGGACCTGATAGAACACAAACAAACATCTTAGAAAGCGTCTGGGCGCAAATCTAAGGATAAAAACGACGACTGAATCAGGACGTTCTTACCAGAGCGAGTCGAAGTGTTTATCTATACGATAATAATAACTTGAAGAGGTAGTGAAAGAGACGTTTAGCCTTATTGCCGATAGGCTGTCTCTTGAACACTGTTTATTCAGAATAAGGGACTGTGACAAAAACCGTGTCACAGTCCCTTTTTCCGAACAAACGGTGTTCAAAAGCTTGCATCTACGGCACTAAGCCCAATCAGATGAAAAATATGGAGTGCTATTTTTATCTGATTGTTCTTACTG
>NZ_BJLL01000110.1:0-1777 GCF_007996925.1 Enterococcus sp. NBRC 3427
AGCATCCGCATCAGCGTCAGCATCCGCATCGGCGTCGGCATCTGCGTCAGCATCAGCGTCAGCGTCGGCGTCGGCATCCGCGTCGGCATCCGCATCAGCGTCGGCATCAGCGTCGGCATCAGCATCGGCATCCGCGTCAGCATCAGCATCTGCGTCAGCATCCGCATCGGCGTCGGCATCCGCGTCGGCATCCGCATCTCCTTCATCATCATCTGGAATAATTGCTGCTGTTGGCGCACTTGCTACACCATTTTCATCATAAGCAATCAATTGGATCTGTTCTAAAGGAACAACATCTTCTGCCGAGACTGGAATAGCAAAATTACCATTTTCATCTGCTTGACCTTCTGCAATCATATTTCCTTCGTCATCATAAATACGAACTGTGGCATTTGGATCTGCCATCCCAGTCACCTCATAACCATCAGTAGAATTACCTGTAACTTCTACGTTATAAGGAGCAGTGACTTCTTCAGCTGCATAAAACACTGGAGAATAGCCATCAACATTCGAAGCAATAGAGATCGATAGAATGTCTGATTTAAGAATGGTACCGATAAATCCTGCTTCATAAGGAACAGTCATGTCGACACCTGCATTTGTTAAGTCTGCATAAGTAGGATCTTGGATTGTTGTCGGTATAGTAACAGTCGTTTCACCCAAAATACTTGCATCAGCAAGATTACCAAGGAAAGAAGAACCGACATTCACCAATGCCAAAGCGGTATTAAACGTAAGATTGAACGCTGGTTTGACTGTAACTGCTAAAGCAGTATTGATTGTTCCGGCCGCTACATCTCCAAGCAGCCCTCCGGTTGAAGTTGCTTCGATTGCTTGAACTGCATTATTGATTCCGTTCAATATATTACTTAAATTTTCTCGTATCACGGTTTCCAATGCACCGTCTAGCTCTCCGTAGATGTATTCATCCCCTTGCATTTGAAGCTGCAATTCTACTTCAGCAGAAGTCAGTGTACTTAGATTATTCAATAAAGCAAGTTGTTCATAAACTTCCGAAAGGTTCACTGTAGCTAAAGGATTCAAATTAATCAAACCTTCTACTGCTCCTATCAAAGTAGTCACCGCTCCATCTACAATATTTAATAGAGGTGCTAAACTATTTCCTGGAAGCAAGATATCTGTGTAGAAAGTACCAGTTCCATTCGGAGTGACCAATCCTTGCATTTCTTCTGGAATAGCTAAGACAGCACGACGCGTTCCATTAATCACGCTAACATCAAGACCACTATTCTCTGATATAACAAAATCAACATTCCGAGTTGCCCCCTGAAGAGGAAATGGTGCATCAGCTGTAGTCTCACTGGTATTTTCCGTACTTAGATTGTTAAACAGTTGCCCACTGATTACATCTGCATGTACTTGTTGGGAACCAATAGTAAATAATGGCGTAGCCATTGAGATTGGTGTGATCCCTAACATCACACCAGCTGCAATGGATGTACCGGCAAGCAAGATTTTTTTCGATCTACTTTTTGCCCGTGCCTTCTGGTTAATACTTTTTTTATAATCCTTTTTCATTTTGTCCTCCTGTCACCCTTCTATCGTTCATCCCCAAATTTTTGATCGTTATAAAAAAGAAAAGATTACAACACCCCTTAGCTAACATTTTTTAATCAAAAAGATATCTTTTTGTGCAGATTTTATTTTCAACTTAAGTCAGAGGAAGTTTAACAACATCTCAATGATAAATCTATTATTAAGTTTTAATCTTTTTTTAAATAACCATCCAGTTTTCACGAAAATAAAGTACAAAAAG
>NZ_BJLL01000111.1:0-1768 GCF_007996925.1 Enterococcus sp. NBRC 3427
AGACCTTTGAAAACTGAACAAAGTAAGACAAACCAAATGTGTAGGGCGTCTTGATTCAATTCAAGACAACAAACATTTTTAACAAGCAAGCAATATGCTAGCAAACAAATTGAGCTTAACAATCGCAAGATTGTTCGAACTTTTTATGAGAGTTTGATCCTGGCTCAGGACGAACGCTGGCGGCGTGCCTAATACATGCAAGTCGTACGCTTCTTTTTCCACCGGAGCTTGCTCCACCGGAAAAAGAAGAGTGGCGAACGGGTGAGTAACACGTGGGTAACCTGCCCATCAGAAGGGGATAACACTTGGAAACAGGTGCTAATACCGTATAACAATCGAAACCGCATGGTTTTGATTTGAAAGGCGCTTTCGGGTGTCGCTGATGGATGGACCCGCGGTGCATTAGCTAGTTGGTGAGGTAACGGCTCACCAAGGCCACGATGCATAGCCGACCTGAGAGGGTGATCGGCCACATTGGGACTGAGACACGGCCCAAACTCCTACGGGAGGCAGCAGTAGGGAATCTTCGGCAATGGACGAAAGTCTGACCGAGCAACGCCGCGTGAGTGAAGAAGGTTTTCGGATCGTAAAACTCTGTTGTTAGAGAAGAACAAGGATGAGAGTAACTGTTCATCCCTTGACGGTATCTAACCAGAAAGCCACGGCTAACTACGTGCCAGCAGCCGCGGTAATACGTAGGTGGCAAGCGTTGTCCGGATTTATTGGGCGTAAAGCGAGCGCAGGCGGTTTCTTAAGTCTGATGTGAAAGCCCCCGGCTCAACCGGGGAGGGTCATTGGAAACTGGGAGACTTGAGTGCAGAAGAGGAGAGTGGAATTCCATGTGTAGCGGTGAAATGCGTAGATATATGGAGGAACACCAGTGGCGAAGGCGGCTCTCTGGTCTGTAACTGACGCTGAGGCTCGAAAGCGTGGGGAGCAAACAGGATTAGATACCCTGGTAGTCCACGCCGTAAACGATGAGTGCTAAGTGTTGGAGGGTTTCCGCCCTTCAGTGCTGCAGCTAACGCATTAAGCACTCCGCCTGGGGAGTACGACCGCAAGGTTGAAACTCAAAGGAATTGACGGGGGCCCGCACAAGCGGTGGAGCATGTGGTTTAATTCGAAGCAACGCGAAGAACCTTACCAGGTCTTGACATCCTTTGACCACTCTAGAGATAGAGCTTCCCCTTCGGGGGCAAAGTGACAGGTGGTGCATGGTTGTCGTCAGCTCGTGTCGTGAGATGTTGGGTTAAGTCCCGCAACGAGCGCAACCCTTATTGTTAGTTGCCATCATTCAGTTGGGCACTCTAGCAAGACTGCCGGTGACAAACCGGAGGAAGGTGGGGATGACGTCAAATCATCATGCCCCTTATGACCTGGGCTACACACGTGCTACAATGGGAAGTACAACGAGTTGCGAAGTCGCGAGGCTAAGCTAATCTCTTAAAGCTTCTCTCAGTTCGGATTGCAGGCTGCAACTCGCCTGCATGAAGCCGGAATCGCTAGTAATCGCGGATCAGCACGCCGCGGTGAATACGTTCCCGGGCCTTGTACACACCGCCCGTCACACCACGAGAGTTTGTAACACCCGAAGTCGGTGAGGTAACCTTTTTGGAGCCAGCCGCCTAAGGTGGGATAGATGATTGGGGTGAAGTCGTAACAAGGTAGCCGTATCGGAAGGTGCGGCTGGATCACCTCCTTTCTAAGGAATATTACGGAGACTACACAATTTGTTTTTACTTTGTTCAGTTTTGAGAGGTTTACTCTC
>NZ_BJLL01000112.1:0-1720 GCF_007996925.1 Enterococcus sp. NBRC 3427
CTACCAGATGCATATAATTGAATTTGTTTAGACAATTGAATGGAGATTACACTTTCATCGTTAATTGTATACCAGTATTTTTGCATGGAAACTATTAAAAATATGCTTAAAAAAAATAAAAATGATACAAATAAAGTTTTGAATGCTTTTTTACTATTAATATTAAAGACTACAATACATGCAAAGGCTAACGGTAAAAGAGCTGAAAGTATTCCGTTTCTAGTTACCCCTAATATACCATTTATTAATGCAATGGCTATTTGGACCATTAATATCTTTTTATACTGATTTTTTTTATCTTCTTCTATTATTCCGTAACCTACAATTATTGCAATGGAAAAAGCTGAAATTAAGTTTCTTCCATATCCAATTACTCCTGAGCCAAACATATTTTCTTTATTAGAGTACAAAGTTGTAAAAATATTAACATTGAAATTATTACGGGTATAAAGTATATAAGTATATAAAACAAAGCATATAAAAATGATTTCTAACATCATTAATATAAATAAAACTGTTGGTCTAAATGCTTTATTTTGTTTTTTAGTAATAATTCTTTCTTTACTATTGATTTTGTTATGTCCAATAAAACATCCTATTTCAAATATAACTGCTCCTATTAATAAATAAAAAAAAGCCATACTTTGGGGATTATAGCTGAAATCACCAGTGATTAATATTATAGTAGCAATTATCCACGGAATAGGAAACAAAACTTCAGGAGATATAATATCTTTTGTGACTTGAAAACTCATTATAAGAAGTAATATACATCCTAACAAAAATATATAATCATTCATATTTGTACTTCTCCTCCGAGCAGTTTATTGTAAAGCATTTTAAAAAGATAATAAAATGCTTTTTTCAACAATTTAGTTGTTTTTACGATTTGGCGCCATCTACAATTCCCCTGTATATAAAAGAAAAATTTAACATTTTCTTTTTTTCAAATAAGAGCGTTTTAGCTATCAATTTAATAACATCTCTAGCCGGGGTACCACTACCTAACTTTTTCTTTAAATAAATAGAATTTCGGACCATATAATACTTTCTTTGAGGTGAATGATGAGTTACATATATCGTTTTACCAAACAAACGAATACAATTTAAATTTCCTAATTCGTGGTCCAATGTTACTTTATATGTCCTAACAAGAAAATACCCTTTACACCTTAATCGTACACAAAAATCATAATCAACTTTATCTATAAATAAATATTCATCAAAACCACCAATTTCTTCCCATGCCTTTAACTGTGTTAAAGAAGCGCTTGTAATAGCCCAAGAAACGTATTCATAATCATGGTCATGAATTTCTTTATACTGTTCATTATCTTTATATAAAATATTCGGTGCTACTATAGCATTTTTTTCTGATATGAATTCACTCAAATACTTAATCAAATTTAAGGGGGCTACCGAATCTTGATCTAAAGTCAAAACCCATTCAAAATTATTTTTTTTTCCCCATTCGAAAATCTTATTTAAAGCATATGCAATACCTTTATTCTCAGGATTATTTAATATATAAACGTTAGAATAACAAGAAATTAATTCGATAATATTATTGATATTTTCTGAACCATTATCAAATATTATAATGGTTTTAACTTGATTTGCTATATTCGATATGTTTTTTTTAAGTCTAAGTATATCAGGATTATAAGTTACTATCCCTGCACATATCTTCTTAATCAAAACATTCCTACTATTATTCAGA
>NZ_BJLL01000113.1:0-1700 GCF_007996925.1 Enterococcus sp. NBRC 3427
AAGGAACTTTGAGATATTCTTTAGGATATTAAAATTAACTAGCACCACGGGTGATTTATAGTATACTATGTCAAAAGGAGGAGTTAGATGAACAATCAAATCACACTAGCGTATTTAGATTATGATGATCTAGATGCTTTACAAGTTGTAAGTGTTGTCAGTTTTTATGAATCGTTTATCGATGGCGCAGATCCACTTGATATGCAAGGATATTTACAGACACAATTGACAACTGAAATATTGGCAGTAGAATTGGCACAGTCAACCAGTAAATTTATTGGTATTAAGGATCATCAAATACTCATTGGTTATATGAAAGTCAATGATGAAAAAGATGCTATAGAGATTCAACGGATCTATCTGCTCAAAGATTATCAAAACAAAGGGTTAGGGCAACGGTTACTCGATGAAGCGAATCGTTATGCTAAAACGAAACAAAAACGTTATTTACGTTTGACTGTTTATGAAAAAAATCATGCAGGTATTCGTTTTTATGAACGTCATGGATTTAAAAAAATCGGGATCAAACATTTTCCTTTAGGAAAACAAGATCGTATTTGTCCGATTTTAGAAAAAGAAATCTAAAAAAACGTCCTCACTTTTGATGCTGAGGACGTTTTTTTAGACTGGTAATGGAACCATAATTCGCTTTCCTTTTTGATAAATCGCTAATTCCGTCACACCTTTTGCTTTTAACAGAGCAAAAAGATCATCGAAATGGAAACGGAAATGTTCAAGGTAATGCCCATCTGATCCAACACTAAACAAGGTACCACCACGTGAAAGATATAAATCGATGACATATTCATATAACGCTAAATTGTCATACAAGTAAGCGCTCTTAGCATTTAATTCGAATGCCAATTTATTTTTGATTACTTGATCTAGAATCGGTAAAAACTGCGCTTCATATTGTTTAAATTCAGCAACGGATAGACCAAATACCCGAAAACCATAGTCAAAATGAGCAAAGACATCTGCTTCTATAACAACTAGTGCTTCTGAAAGTTGTGCAAAATACTGAAGAATCACAATAGCAGGATCCATATCTTTGACTTCGTCATCTAAATAATCAAATTGACCATTATGATGCACACTGAGTAATTTTAAATCGTAATCTTTATCGGCTAAATAGTCGATGATCCGATCCTTTTCAGAAGCGATGTAACCGATTTCGATGCCTTTTAAAACACGATTGCCAAAACGCTTATTTAAGCTATCGATTGTTTGACTGTACATTTCATAATCGGGGATATCATCGACTTTAGTAACAGGATTGGCTAAGTCAAAATGTTCAGTATATTTTGATGAACGCATATGTAGTCCTCATTTCTTGGGAGTTTTGAGACTACTGTATGCGTTTTTTTGTTGATTTACCAACATGTTTAGACATTTTCCTCTAGGAAAAAATTAACTAGCACCACGGGTACAGTATTAATTGACTTCTAGCAGAACAGGAAAAATGACCGAGCTTTCTCATGAGTTTCCAGTGATTGTTACTACTCCTAGTGCTACCCTTAACGGTATATTGGTGCAAGACAACAATGATAATAATTGCTATATAATGGTAGACGGTCAAACTCTATACAGAGGAACATACCAATAAATTTTGAGTCTTAATATGACTGATATTTATAAAAAATTGGATAGGCTACAATTAACTAGACAGAAAAATTAAGGTGTGTAGACTAGAAGAAAAT
>NZ_BJLL01000114.1:0-1640 GCF_007996925.1 Enterococcus sp. NBRC 3427
TCTGAAACTTGACTGTTTTTTACTTGCTTATTTTAGAAGAAATGTTATTCTTTTAAGTATTCTTAATGCTAGGAGTGATTATTTTGCCATTTATTGCGATTTTATTCGATTTGGTTGCGGCAGCAGCTTACTTTCTCCAATACAATCATCAAAGTTCAGAAGTCCTGTTTGTTGGAATGATTTTTCAAGGTGTGATCACCCTTCTGCTTCTCATCATGATGATCAGCTACAAAGGAAAAAAATATGCACGTGTCCAGACAGAAATATTTGTTAAATATGTTTCTATTCGTTATGGGATCATCATTCTTTCCTTTTTAGTGAATGCGATCGTCCTCTTTTTATATGTATTGAATTACTTAAATATCAATCCATTGATTTTTTCTAGATAGATAACTTGTATTTAGCGGAACAGTTCTCGCGTATTAGCAGAGTGCTGTTCCGCTTTTTCATCGGTCTCTTCTTCTTTAGTTTTCCTAGCATTTCATTTGTGATGTATGCAATAACATGTTATCTTTTATTATATGAATCGTTGAGGAGTCCGTTACATGATTACGTTGGTTAGAGTTTTGTTTTGGTTGCCTTCGGTCGTTCTGATTGCAATTATTTTTTATCTTATGCATTGGAATAAAGAACGGTTTTATTTGGCTGTTTTGACTCTTCCGGTTATTTATTTTATGTGGAAGGTTTTTAATTACAACTACTTTGAACCTGATAGTGTTTTTGTAGAAGAATTATCAGGGTTGGTTTTGTCTCTAATGATCGTCATTCTTTATTTGATACGTTTAAATAAAAAACATTGAGTGTTATTGATTGCTTGTGTAGCTTTCTATGGTCATTACAAAACTATTCTATTATGATGAAAGGTGATTAAATGAGTATCGAAGAAGCTATTTTACTGGATACTTTACGTTGTCGTCTGAATTTTTTAAGAACTGGCCGATCTTTATCCCAAGTAGCTGTTTCTAACGCGTTAAGTATCCCTTTATTCAAATATCGCAAATACGAACAAGGGGATGAAATTCCAAGTATCATTGAATTAATCTATATCGCCGACTTTTATGATATTTCCGTTGACTACCTGATTGGTCGCTCAGAAACAGCAAGCAAACTTAAATGATTTTTTCCAGCCATTGTGCTGGTTTTTTCATTTAATGTTTACAGTGAAAAAACTATGTACAAAAAGGAGATGTATCTATGCGTTTATGGCATGAAAAATTGATTTCAAAGCTTCCTCGTCAGCAGCTTTTAGGACAACATCGGGAATGCTGTGCGTTGAGAGGAAATGGTTGGGGAAAAAAACACGCCACTGTAGATTATGTCTTCCGCTATTCTCCTTATAAATTATTTCAGTATCATCAACTTGTCATGGACGAAATGGAAAAACGTGGCTACAGCCCAGCACCAGAATGGACAGATCCTATGTACCGTGGCAAATCATGCGAAGCATTTTTTGATTTACCTGCTGTAGAACGTAGCGTGCCGATTTATCCGGAACATGATGAAGTGTATCTAGCAGAGTGTTTAGCAAATTTGGAGCAAAAAGGAATTTATCTTACCTAAAAAAAAGAGGCTGGGACAGAAGCGTTTAACTCCAAGAAATAAGAGGGAATTCACGAAAATTGCTATTCAAATTTTGTGAA
>NZ_BJLL01000115.1:0-1347 GCF_007996925.1 Enterococcus sp. NBRC 3427
GTTTAGTGATGATTTAAAAATAAACGAAAGGAGCCGCCCTTGGCGGCTCCTCTTTTACAGTTCTTCGTAAGTCAGGATAAGCGGTTAGGATATAATACTTTCGTTTTTTCCATACGATGTTGGGCATTCTTTGAATAACTACTTTAGCGTAATAGATCGAGTCGTATTGAATATAGTTGTCAAGGTTTAATCTATAAAATCCCCACCCTAATGTCTTTCCAAGAGCGACCGATTTATACGATCGATAGATTACACGATTACCATCTTGTAAAGAACAATCACCTAGAGGTAACTTGATCGTACCCTCTAAGTATTTTTTATTGGCAGTATAAATCGCGCAGTTGATAAATATCAAAGCTTGTTCCGTAGTATGGAAGGCAGCGGAATAGGTTATTTCTTTTAATCGGGCTTGTAGGGCATCCGCAGTCTGTCCCACATGCCGTTTTCCATCGTATGCCCTTTCCCGCCGTCTGCATACCATTCGTCATAGTACAAATCAAGAGGGGAATACCATTCGAATTCATCGTCATCATCGTCATCCCCTTTGAAGTTTTTGATTGCTTCAAGGACTCGAGCTAGACTCAACGCATTCCATGCAGCGCCCATTGCGCCTTCGACTAATGTTTTACCTGTACCATCTTCTACGATGTCTCCAGTTTCTTCATCTAATACACCTCTTCGCCCATCGATCGTGATCGAGTCATCTATTGGGATGGCTGCTTCACTGTAAGCAAAATCGATCGCTCCCCACTGGTATTCTGGAACGGCTACGCGAGTGTCAGCGTACACGAACTTTCCTGTTGCATCAAGGACAACCGTTTGTCCGTATAAGGTAGCGATTATACCAGAAGGATCGAAGCTCAATCCGTTTTCAGTCGGTGCCAAGACTTCTGCTAAGTTCTTTTGTATATCGGCAGTGCGTGTATGATAGGCTTGCGCCATTTGCTGAGCCGTCTGGACAGCGACTTCTCTTGAGGGTGTTTCGATCACCCCAAATTCAAAAGTGGTGTTTTGCTGGATATATTCCAGAAAGTCTTCTTGAGTCGCAATCTGGCTCATCAAGACAGACATCGGGACACTTAATTCGACTTCATGGACGAAGGAACCGTTGCTACCCCGATGGCCATAATTGTGACCGGAGATCGTTAGTAATGTTGTATCACTGCCGACTCGAGTTTCCATGACACGAACCATTTCCAGTAAGAAGAATTGATCTTCGATGAACATTCGATCAGCTACCGAGGCATCACGTCCGATCACGCCAGTTCGAGCGCTTTCAGTAAAAAGAGAACCATAAGAGATCAGTTTACGGAATGCCGGATGGTCATTGATCGAAAAGCGATAAGC
>NZ_BJLL01000116.1:0-1320 GCF_007996925.1 Enterococcus sp. NBRC 3427
TAAAGTCCATATAATTGTGTAAAAGATAAAAGGCCATGTAACAGCCCTTTTACGGTACAATGTTTTTAACCACAAAAACATACCCAGGAGGACGTTACATGACCCAAGTACATTTTACACTGAACAACGAAGAGGTTCAAAGTATTATTGAACATTCGGTAAAAGATGATGTTTCTAAAAATATTTTAACCACTGTTTTCAACCAATTGATGGAAAATCAACGAACAGAATATATTCAAGCCGATGACTATGAACGTTCAGAAAGTCGTCAGAGTCAAAGAAATGGCTATTATGAGCGAGACTTTACGACTCGTGTGGGTACACTCGAATTAAAAGTGCCTAGAACACGTGATGGTGAATTTTCACCGACGGTGTTTGAGCGTTATCAGCGAAATGAAAAGGCACTGCTCGCTTCAATGCTTGAGATGTATGTTTCGGGCGTTTCGACACGTAAAGTTTCAAAGATTGTTGAAGAGCTATGTGGAAAATCTGTATCGAAATCTTTTGTTTCTAGCCTGACTGAGCAGTTAGACCCGATGGTCAACGAATGGCAGAACCGTTCACTCTCAGGTACGAATTATCCTTATCTGATGACTGATGTTCTCTACATAAAAGTCCGTGAGGACCATCGAGTGCTTTCTAAAAGCTGCCATATTGCGATCGGGATAACAGAAGGTGGCGACCGTGAAATCATTGGCTTCATGATTCAAAATGAAGAAAGTGATGACACATGGTCCATCTTCTTTGAATACTTAAAAGAACGCGGCCTAAAGGGGACAGAACTCATCATTTCTGATGCCCATAAAGGCCTAGTGTCTGCGATTCGTAAGTCATTTACCAACGCAAGTTGGCAGAGATGCCAGGTCCATTTTTTAAGAAACATCTTCAGTTCCATTCCAAAAAAGAATTCAAAACCGTTTAGAGAAGCAGTAAAAGCGATCTTTAAGTTTACGGATATTGAACTCGCTCGAACAGCTAAGAATGCCTTAGTCGGTGAATATATCGACCAGCCTAAATATACAAAAGCCTGCGAAATATTGGATAATGGCTTCGAAGATGCCTTTCAATACACGGTTATCGGAAATAGTCATAATCGGCTAAAAAGCACCAACCTTCTTGAACGACTGAACCAGGAAGTCCGCAGAAGAGAAAAGATTATTCGGATTTTTCCCAACCGAACGTCTGCCAATCGATTAATTGGAGCTGTCCTTATGGACCTTCATGACGAATGGCTCAGTTCTACAAGAAAATATATTAAGTTTGATCAATGAGAGACCGGTAAAACATTGTATAGTATTTTACACAGGATTATGGACTTGA
>NZ_BJLL01000117.1:0-1312 GCF_007996925.1 Enterococcus sp. NBRC 3427
TCATCAACATGTCAATAACTATTTTTTAAGTTTTTTTAAATGCTGCTTTATTTGCGTATTACTTAAAACAACAAAAATGAATATATCATGTAAATTTACACATGTCAATATATTTCTCAGCCTATTTTCCCTCGTACATTTGAATTTTGACCACATAAATCGAGCATATCTTTTATAGTAGAAAAATAAAGACAAAAAAAAGAACACATAACACACTTAATGTTAAGTGTTCGACTGTTCCAACTGTACGAAGCGCTCAGAAATTTGATTAAAATAGGTAAAGACTATTTATTTAGGATAAGCTGCTCCATCAACTGCTCATTGTATCCAATAAATAGAACTTCATCGATAATGATCAACGGACGTCTGAGGAGTTTTGTATGTTGTGTACATAAAGAAATCAGTTGTTTTTTACCTACACAGGAAAGGTCTATCGCAATGTTGTGAAAAGCCTCAGACCAAGTCGCAAATAGCTGTTCTGCTTGCACTTCTTCAAAACTGCATAATTCTTCTGCTTCTTCTGTACTTAGATCGCGTTCTTCTAAGTCAACAAATTGATAAGGCAATTGATGGTATTCTAACCATTGTTTCGCCTTCAGACTGGTTACACAGTGCGCCGATCCATAGACTTTCACTTCCACGAAGACTCCCTCCCTATGAATTTAAGATGTTATTGTTTTGTAAATAGATTAGGTTTCTAGCAACACACCGAATTTCACGAGGGACAAATGAACGGATTTCATCTTCATTGAATCCGATTAGTATTCTTTTTTCATCAATCAAAATAGGTCGTCTCAATAATGAAGGATATTCTTTGAATAGGACGATCATTTGCTTTAAAGTTAATTCGTTAAAATCTATTCCCAACTTCTCGTAAATTTTCGACCGAGTGGAAATAATATCTTGAACTCCTCCTTCAGTCGCTGCTAAGATCTTTTTGATCTCACTTTCTGTTAACGGTTCGGCAAAAATATTCTTCTCTTCAAATTCAAGTTGATTCGCTTGCAACCATGCTCTTGCTTTTCTACAGGAAGTACAGCTAGGCGAAGTATATACTTTTATCATTTTCTCACTCCTTTTTAATTATAATCCAATTCTACAGCAATTTCTTTTAAAATACCAATTATTAGCTAATAAAAAATAAAAAAAGTCGAAAAAAATCGATTATCTACGTTTAAATAATGAGAATTATTCTATGTATTCCCTATTTTAATAATCGTATTCTCATTTTTCAAAAATAAATAAGGGAGGTGTGACAAAAATCTTGTCACACCTCCCTTTTCCGAATAAACAGTGTTCCAGAAGTAGCTTC
>NZ_BJLL01000118.1:0-1257 GCF_007996925.1 Enterococcus sp. NBRC 3427
CTTAAAAGCGCATTTATTTAAATGTTAACATAAAAGCCTTTATACAGGATTCCAAATTTTTACTATAAAAATAAAAAAAGTTTATAAAATAATAGTTAGACAATGAAAAAATATCATACTCTTGCGTAATTTAAACAAAGAGAATGATATCTTATATATTTAAGTCTTTTCTGTTTATTTTTGGGTTATCTTCAAAATTATTTAATCATTAGAACGAGTTCTATCAATCTTGTCCTTTATTTACCCCTGTTACCATCTCAAAAAACAAACACTTTTATGTCCGATTTTTCAGACGTTTTTTTGTTGTTTTTATTAGAAAAAGTTTGTTTTTTCATTATGATAGTTAGAAAAAATACCATTCTCTTACATAAATGAAATGAAGCAAAGAGAATGGTCAATTAAGAAAAAAATGATTAACTATTCTATTATTAGGCTATTTGTATTATTCTTCTGTCACTTTTCTAGCAAAAAAGCCAGAAATAACTAGATATAGGTATTTCTGGCTTATAATATAATATTTACGCCACAGCCTCCCAATGATTCTTTTTGGAATCATAATCTATGATGATTTGCAGTAACATAAATAAATATGATCATCGCTGGTAGTTTATCCAGTAGTACTCAAGAAAATACAAAATGTATTGTTCAAGCGTCTATCATAATGATAAAATGAAACAAATAAACGATACAAGGAGGAAGAGACTTTGAGTAATGGCAAAAAAATTTTTTTCATTGTAAAAATCGTTCAGTTGCTAATCTATGGGATTTCGGTAGCGTGGGCATTTTTTTATAGAGGAATCACACCAAACTGGCCACTTTATCTCTTGTTAGTGGGAATATTAGTAGGAAATTTTGTCCCCCTTCACTATCGTACCAACTTTTTTTCAACTGGTTCTGGTCTTTTTCTTAAAACAAAGACGCGAAAATTAGAAAACATTATTGAAATGACAATTACCTGTATAGTCACTTTCTTAGTAATATTCCTAAACGTCTTCTAATAAAAATCTCTTAAAATTACTTGTTATAGTTAGTTACCTAGTTTGTATTTTTCCTAATTTATATAACACAGTAAGCTTATCTTCCTTATCAACATCTTTTTCCAACTCTTTGTCTTAAATTTGAAACATACAAGCAGAGCTACGAACACTAAGACTGTTTCGGCTCTGTTTTTTGCATCAAATTTACTCTCATATAGCTGATAATCTCGGCTCTTTAAAAGAAATTATTTTCGTCATTTTATTATGAAAAGAGCGTGGG
>NZ_BJLL01000119.1:0-1054 GCF_007996925.1 Enterococcus sp. NBRC 3427
ACAGGACGCTGGTTTCACAACCTCTTTCTTTTACTCTAATTCACCGGCTGCCCAATGATTGATTGGTCCATATTTATGCCCTACGTTTATTTCTTCACGAATCGCACGGTTTACATAGTCTTTTGCCAATCGGATCGCTTGTTCTACTGTTTTTCCTTTAGCTAATTCGGCTGCAATACATGCAGATAACGAATCGCCGGTCCCATTGATCCGGTCAGTAGGATAAAATGGCGCATTCAGCCAAAATGATTTTCCTGATTCAAGCAATACGTAGTCGTTGACTGTTTCTTGCTGCGCATCTTTTGCATGATGTCCTTTGATCATGACGTTTTTCGCACCCATCTCTTGCAGTTCTTTTGCTGCTTGCACAAAATCTTCTTCAGTTGCTAATGTCCGTCCAGTCAGCTTTTCTGCTTCGTAAAAATTAGGTGTCAGTACTTCTGCCAAAGGGACAAGTTTTTCTTTCAAGCTTTGTAAAGCAGATTCTTCTAGTAAAAGATTTCCATGTTTCGTTACGATCACGGGATCCACGACTAATGGTCCAAAATCATATTTTTGGTAATTTTTTACAACTGTCTCAATCAAATTTGAATCTGCTAGCATACCTGTTTTAGCTGCACGTATTTGAAAGTCCTCTGCAATCAGTTCAAATTCTTTATCGATAAAATCGGTTGGCAAGGTCACACTTGCTCCGATTCCGTAAGAATTTCCTGCAACACATGCGGTCATGACAGAAACACCGTAAACACTTCTTGTAAAGAATGTATGCATATCTGCTTGCATCCCTGCGCTTCCATCGCTATCTGATCCTGCGATCGTCATTGCTTGTACATACTGCTCTTCCATCAAATCGATCCCTCCATTTTTATAAAAAATTTTTTTCATGATGCTGTTACTGTTTCTATCATATGTTTTTCAAAGTATCCCTCAGTAAATATACCACTACCTTTTCTTGGTAATCAAATTTATTTGAAAAAACATTAGTAATAAATCAGAAAATAGTTGTCATTTATTTGAACTAGTTATTCTAATAACAAATACCCGCTATTCGAAG
>NZ_BJLL01000120.1:0-985 GCF_007996925.1 Enterococcus sp. NBRC 3427
AATAGTAACTGCTTTTTTATTTTTTTGCATATTTTTTCGGCGTTACTTTTTAAAGTTAACTTTTTCGACAAATAGAAAGAGATACGAATCACTGATTTTTTTGAAGAAAAGAAATGGAGTGAGCTGAACGTTAGAGATATTGGGAGCTTTCGTAACTGCTTATTAAACGATAATGGTTATTTGCAACCGTATTGCTCGCTTCTACATGAAATATTTCATGAAATATTTCGCAAAACCTTTGATTATGTAGTTACGTTTCCATTCTTGACTAAAAATGTTTCAAAAACGAACAAAGGTGTTAAAAGGTAAAGTGATCAATACTACTGGTCAAAATAAGAGGTTGAAAGGGAATTGAAAAATAACTACAGATAATACTTTTATAAACGTACGTGCTTTGTGGTTCTGTAGTTAACTATATAACTGGAATTAGGGAATGGTATCAATTTGAAAAGAAAGATTCTACCAATTTATCATATGTTAAAAATGGAAAATCAACAGCAGTTCTTTCGGAAACCTTACACAAAAACCGATTATTGAAAATAGCCGAAAAACGTTTTTCGGCTATTTTTTTAATTAAGTTTCCTTCTTCTTACCTTTTCCCACTATTCCGTTTCACATCTTTGATGATCTTCAGCGCACGTTTTCGTGTTTTGATATTTGGGCTTTTCAAGCGGCGGTATGCACTTGAGATATCTGTTTTTTCCATATGGACGACCCACTTTCTTCTTTGATTGTAGTCATGCTAAAAAACACAAATCGAAACAATTACGATTTGTGTTTTAAATGGTATCAAAAGTTAAAATGAAAGTCAACTTGTTAAAACAGTCGATCAGACTAGCTGATTGACTCCTATCTCTGGAAATAAATTTTCATTATTACGTTTTAGCTACCTAAAAAAGGCCCTCTTGTCCGTTAACTTTAATATCTATTGTTATAGCTAGTTTACCTATTGAACGTACTGTGTGTTCGATAGAACACTAAAAAA
>NZ_BJLL01000121.1:0-972 GCF_007996925.1 Enterococcus sp. NBRC 3427
AATTTTTTCCTAGAGGAAAATGTCTAAACATGTTGGTAAATCAACAAAAAAACGCATATAGTAGTCTCAAAACTCCCAAGAAATGAGGACTACATATGCGTTCATCAAAATATACTGAACATTATACAGATACTTTTATAACATTCAAGGAAATTATGAGAACTGTTTCTAACATATACCACAATTGTGTACCAGATAAGATTAAAAACCGAAGAAATACTGATCAACTGAAGCAACGCGATACAGTGATTATTGCTTGTGTTATATGGGGCATAATTAATGGCTATACTAGCCAAAGAGCCACGTATAGAGCGGTTTGTTCCGTCTTATTTCCTAATGGTGACTTTCCTAGTAGGAGTCGATTCACTCGCTTAAGTTCAAACTTAGCTTACACTATCAAGATTATTCGATACTTTTTCATCAAGAAGCTCACCAAAGGTGAACTAGTCGGAATTATAGATAGTTTTCCTAGTCCATTATGTAAACCAGTTAGAAATAGACAAGCAAAACTATTGAATCAAATAGCCAAAGTTGGCTATAACTCAACAAAAAAATCTTATTTTTATGGTCTTAAAATTCATATGATCGTTACTAAGACTGGCTTTCCGATTACTTACTCAATCACGAATCCAGGTGTCCATGACGTGAAAGTGTTAGAGACTTTATCGGAAGAAGCGAATCTTCCCAATATCCTAGGGGACAAAGGATATATTAGCCATAAAATCCATGAAAAGCTTGCCCTTAAGGGCATTACTATATCCGTTCCGCCACGTAAAAACATGGATAAATCAGAAAAACTAGACCACAGCTTACTTGGAAAACAAAGAAAAACAGTTGAGACTGTTTGTTCTTCCTTAGAAAAATTAGGTTGTCAAAATTTCAACTCACGTTCTGTTAAAGGGCTAGAGAGTAGATTTGAAAGCATATTACTGGCTTACAGTGTTCTATTAAGTCGAGCACAACGACGTTTTG
>NZ_BJLL01000122.1:0-935 GCF_007996925.1 Enterococcus sp. NBRC 3427
ACTTATCGCTTTTCGATCAATGACCATACGGCATTCCGTAAACTGATCTCTTATGGTTCTCTTTTTACTGAAAGCGCTCGAACTGGCGTAATCGGACGTGATGCCTCGGTAGCTGATCGAATGTTCATCGAAGATCAATTCTTCTTGCTGGAAATGGTTCGTGTCAAGGTTTGTCTACAGTCTGATGGCATGTTATGCATGCCTTTTTAGTCAGTTTTAGAAGATATACTAAAAAAAGCAAGCGATAATGCGGTTTTATTTTTTAAGGTTCTGATCATATAATTTTTTAATGAAAAGACGGAGGATTAAATCAAATGAAAAATAAATGGACAGTGTTGATTTGTGCAACTATTTTATCAACTTGGACGATTCCTACACAAAATGCCCTCGCGGAAGAAGCAGGGAATAATGCAACTTATGACACTACGCAACAAACAGTAACTAGCAATAGTTCTAGCGAAGATCAAACAGCAATTGTAAATGGAGAAGAAGTAAAATTAGAAGCGCCAGTGAAAGAAGGACAGTTTGAAGCTGAAGCGACTCAAGCACCAAAAGAAGAGTTACAACAAGATCAAATGAGTCGGTTTGCTCGTAGTGCAGTAAGAACAATACCTATGTATCGCATGTATAATCCAAATAGCGGAGAACACTTCTACACTCAAGATACTGGAGAACGAGATAATCTAAGAAGAATTGGTTGGAATTACGAAGGTATTGGTTGGCAAGCTCCAACAAGTGACGATCCAGTTTATCGTCTATACAATCGTTACAACGGCGAACATTTCTACACGCTGAATGCCGCTGAACGTGACAATATCACGAAATACGGATGGAAGTATGAAGGTATCGGTTGGTACTCTTATACAGGACCAAATGGTAAGTCTATTAGATAACAATATAATCCCTAAAAAAACTACAGTGTATTTAATTTATGT
>NZ_BJLL01000123.1:0-849 GCF_007996925.1 Enterococcus sp. NBRC 3427
TCCCTTCTTTTTCTTTATCAGTTGCGTGAACGATTATGCGTCAAAAACAAACGATTATTTGACATAACTACTGTCTTCCATGAGAATACACGAAGGAAACACCCATAATATAAAAAACATTTTTTAAATCGATTTTTTCTATTACTCCTTGTATTCTTTTGTTTTTTCAAGAATAATTAAATGTGTAAGTGAATATGAATGAACGGAGGTGCAAAAGACCCCCTTGTCGATCAGCCGCACGTGTTCTTGAAAGGAGAAAACATGAAAAAACTCACTCATTTGTTTTTTGTTGTGTTGACACTTCTGCCATTTGCTGCCACGCCTGTCCAAATGCACGCCCAAGAAACGTATACGATTAAAGCAGAACAACATGCGACGACCAAAGTTGTTCCTGAACTCTCGTCTATCTCTCGTATCCCTTTCACTACCCAAGAACCAGATCCGCACAACGCAGCATTGGTTCCTTTAACCGGTGGCGTCAGTTTCTCCTCTTTTCTCTCTCCTTTTTCTGCTGTTGGTGCTACATTAAGTTCTGCATTGGTTTCCCTCCCTGCTTCTGCTGCAGTAGTTTCTGCTATCCTAGGAGCAGGACTTGGTTATAGTTTTTACCAACTAGGTTCCTCCTTAGGCGTCGCCACTGCAGACTTACTCAAAACGAATGCGAGCTTGTATGAATTATCTTCCAATAATCCTGCCCTGCAACAAGAATTGGCCGCTTTTGCCACTTCGGGGATTGATTCTACTACTAGTACCTATAATTTCTCGCAAGGTCTGCAAAAAAGATACGCGCAAGACGTGACCAGTCATGCATTGATGCGGGAATATTTGACAGGAACAACGGATCATGGT
>NZ_BJLL01000124.1:0-831 GCF_007996925.1 Enterococcus sp. NBRC 3427
GGAATGGCAACAGTTTTTTTGACAAATTTTATAAGGTGCAGAACTTCTTTCCGTATGCTATTCCGATTGTCCTTGACAATGAGCCTCCTCGGATGTGACGATCTTCGGCAGGAGCTAACAGTTAAAGTTAGACTGCCTCGCTAGCGTTAGCACATCCGAGCTCATTATCAAGGATTCGCTGCGCCAATCTCTGGTTACGGTAACCAACCGGTGTCTCGTAGCCAAGTGTACCGTGCAACCGAAGGTGGTTCCACCAATTGACATAGTCAAATAACTCCAAATCCAATTGTTGTAAGGTTTCAAATGTGTATTGATAGACAAATTCTACTTTCAACGACTTATAAGTTGATTCAGCTACGGCATTATCAAAAGGACAGCCTTTATGACTCAATGATCGATTGATGTCAAAAGTTGTTAATAATTCATCAATAGCTTGGTTATCAAACTCTTTTCCACGATCAGTATGAAAAATCTCAACCTCTGTCAGAGGTTGTTTGATACGGCTAAATGCTTTTTTTACTAGAACGGCATCTTTATGTTCTCCACAAGAATAGCCGAGAATTTCTCGATTGAACAGATCCAAAATGAAACAGACATAATTCCATTTTTTCCCGACTCGTACATAAGTCAAGTCTGTTACGATCGCTTCTAATGGGTTGTCTCTTAAGAATTTACGATTCAATACGTTTGTCGTTTTGGCTTCATTGCAAGTAGAATGATGTACTTTAAAATAAGCAACAGTATAGCTCGATTTTAATCCTCTATTTTTCATGATTCTACTAATTTTTCGTCGGCTGATCTGAATGCCTCGTTTTGATAAGGCTTTTTTTA
>NZ_BJLL01000125.1:0-765 GCF_007996925.1 Enterococcus sp. NBRC 3427
ACATGATTATTCAGAATGCTTTACTTCTTTTTCAGCGATTTATCCCTGTGAAGAGGTAGAAACGGAAAGAGCCTACTTTAATTATTTTTTCTATTGTTTTTTTCCAAATCAAATTTCATTCCAACAAAAACAGGTGATTGGTTTCTTATTTTCCACAAGCAAAAACCTTATTTGCCAACAAGTCGATCAATTGATGACTTACTTAACTCAACAGTTTCCTATCAATCATTTGGAAGAAAAAAAACCGATCTATTTTTATTTTCTCGTACTAGCAGTTATTCTTTTGGAACTGTTAGGTGAATCTAGCAGTAGCTTTTCTACACTCTGCTTTCCAGAAACTACCTCCAATCAAACAGCTTCTTTTATACAGGAAAAAAAATTAAGAGAAAAAATTGACACAATTTTTTCAAACTCTAGAAAAAAAGTTCAATTAAGTCAATACCTTAGTCAATTGATCCAACACTTATTACAAACAGAAATGAAAGAACAATTACTCATCCATCTGCAGATAACCAAACCATTCACAGGGAATTACCATCTGCAAAGTCATTTACAGCAACTATTTCGCAATGAAGCAGTCAAGATTATCGAATGTCCTGAACATGCTGATTTGATTATTACAGATCAGCATGAGAAAAAATCAGCTGAAACGGAAACTTTCTATCTAGATACAAATCACGATACAGTATTATTCGGTGAGTTGATAAAAGCGATTCAAGAACTGTATATGAAAAAAAGATATGAGAATAAAACAAAGAGCGTGGG
>NZ_BJLL01000126.1:0-744 GCF_007996925.1 Enterococcus sp. NBRC 3427
CTTCATTTTTTGTATATAATAGAATAGTCAAAATTAAATAGGAGTGGAGGAAGGCATGAGGAAAAAAAGACCGTTTCTTCTCTTTTGGTTATTCGGTTTTTTCTTACTGCTTATTTTATCCGCAGCATTTTCAGGAAAAATGACAGCAGATCTTGCTCAGAAAGAAACAGAAAAAATCGTAGCAAGCAAAGAATCAGTAGATAATTTCAAAAAAGAATTCTCAACTTATTGGTGGGAGGAATATAAATTAACTGCCAATTACGAAAAAGGTGAATTGGACATCTATTTGCCGAAAGGAAAAGAAGAAAATCAATTTATCAATATCGATGACGTACTTAGTGCGATTTCTCTCAGACAATATCAATTCAAAGACAAACATTTGACCGTTTTGCTTTTGACTCATGATGGCGACAAGGTAGCTCGTTTGAAAAATGGAAAAGTGGTCACAGCTTATTCTGAAAAAGTGGACAAAAAAGTGGTGGCCGATCGATTAGCGGAATGGAAAAAGACCAATGAACAAGTCAAGAAAACAACAGATTCTTCTCAAAAAAACGAATCGACAGGAACAAGTCCTTCAGATTCTGGCAGTGGACAAACGATAACGGGAAATGAAGAAAATCAAGCTTCAATCATTACGAATGAGTCATCAGAAGGACAATATCAAACTTATGGGCAATGAAAAACAGAGGTTGTGACAGAAGTGGTCAGCTTCAAGAAATAAGAAGAAATTTACGAAAAGTGCTT
>NZ_BJLL01000127.1:0-686 GCF_007996925.1 Enterococcus sp. NBRC 3427
AACTAGCACCACGGGTAATACTGTTTGTTTTAGTAGTCCAATATACACATCGGCTTCTTTTTCATAAACAACTACCTTACACGGTAAAAAGTAGCCAACTTCAATACGTTTTTCCAATACTTCTTTTGCTTGTTTTGGATTACATATTTCTAATACCTCAAAATTTGTAGGGAAATCTAACCCTTTAGATTTAATTTTTCTTTAAAATTAACTTGATACAATACACCAAATTCTCTTTCTTTGAGTTTCTCAATGAGTGCTTCTGTTGCCGCTTGGAATGATTTAGTTGTTTTAACTTCATACATAAAGTTCACTTATATTCCTCCATTTTTCATTTCATGTATATTTTGTGGAATCGACTTTTTTAGAATCTGCTTTGAATATTTTATCTATTAAAGCTTCTTTGATAATAGTGTCCATGATTTGGAATTCTTATTGGATAGAAATTTCTTTCTAGAACATGATTTCGTCGAAAGTTCTCATTGGTTGAGGATAGGCATGTTCAAAACAATCAGTCCGATATCCTTTTAATCCAGTTGCTGCACTATATAAAAAATTTCATCATAGTTTCGCCCTAGTCGTTCCAAAGATTCGATGACAAAAATATCCTTCTTCCTTAAAAAATGAAGTTCTTTTTGCAATTATTCTCGTGAGGTCTTCTTTTAACTACATAAAATTGTAACCAC
>NZ_BJLL01000128.1:0-639 GCF_007996925.1 Enterococcus sp. NBRC 3427
TGTTAAAGTATTCCTCGTTGAACACAACAAATAAAACTTTTTAACGAATAAAGGAGATTTTTCATGACATCACTTAAAACTTTACTTTTTGGAACAACTTTGGCTGCCGGTGCTGCATTCTTCATGGGAACGACTGCTCATGCGGACGAAGCTTATACCGTTCAATCAGGTGATACTCTATCAGCGATTTCTCAAAAATACGTTGGTGACAACTCCTTGATCAATGCCATTGCAGAATCAAATTCAATTTCTGACATTAACCTGATCTACTCAGGACAACAATTAACGATTCCAACAGAAGGCTCTGCACAAGCAGCTGCTGAACCTCAAGCAGCCGTTCAAGAAGCACCAGTCCAAGCTGAACCTGTTCAAGCTGAACAACCTGTTGTACAAGAAACGGTTCAAACGGAAACACCAGCAGCACCTGTTGCTGAAACACAACCTGCTCCTGCTGCAACAGAAACAGCTGCGGCTCCAGCAAGCACAAGTTCTGCAAAAGAATGGATCGCACAAAAAGAATCAAGCGGTTCTTACACAGCAACGAACGGACGCTACATCGGACGTTACCAACTAGATTCTTCTTACTTAAATGGTGACTACTCTGCTGCGAACCAAGAAAAAGTGGCAGAACAATATGTT
>NZ_BJLL01000129.1:0-610 GCF_007996925.1 Enterococcus sp. NBRC 3427
CGCGCCCAAGAGGAGTCGAACCCCTAACCTTTTGATCCGTAGTCAAACACTCTATCCAGTTGAGCTATGGGCGCATATTTGAAATGCCGAGGACCGGAATCGAACCGGTACGGTGATCACTCACCGCAGGATTTTAAGTCCTGTGCGTCTGCCAGTTCCGCCACCCCGGCGCGATTGCTTTGGCAAAGCGGAAAACGGGGTTCGAACCCGCGACCCCCACCTTGGCAAGGTGGTGCTCTACCACTGAGCTATTTCCGCGTGTTTAAAGATGCCGGCTAAAGGACTTGAACCCTCGACCCTCTGATTACAAATCAGATGCTCTACCAACTGAGCTAAGCCGGCATGTAAAACTTAAATGATGCGGGTGAAGGGACTTGAACCCCCACGCCGTAAGGCGCTAGATCCTAAATCTAGTGCGTCTGCCAATTCCGCCACACCCGCAAAAATATGAGCCGTACAGGGCTCGAACCTGTGACCCTCTGATTAAAAGTCAGATGCTCTACCAACTGAGCTAACGGCTCATATGGAGGTTAACGGGATCGAACCGCTGACCCTCTGCTTGTAAGGCAGATGCTCTCCCAGCTGAGCTAAACCTCCATGGATAACTTAA
>NZ_BJLL01000130.1:0-533 GCF_007996925.1 Enterococcus sp. NBRC 3427
GTTAAGCTCATGAAATTTACGAGCATATGCTTCATGATCTATTTTCATAGGATTTCTATCACTCCACATTAGACGCAGACATTCTCGAAACCTGTTTGAGCAATTAAGAAATTCTAAAACTGCTTCCTGATGACTGTTTATCCCACTATACTTTTTCTCTTTTAAAAAAACATAATGGAATGGAGTCCAATCATGTCTTAAGTAAAAACTAACAGTTTCTTTTTCTAATAGTTCCATCTTCTCTCTCCTTTTTCCAGTTCATCACTATATGCAAAAAATCAAATCATCACTAACCTAGCATCAAAAACAGTGAATCGCTTTCTCTTTTCGTCATACACTGACCACACATAAGCGCCATCCCAATAACGACCTTCATTATAATAATTCGTAAATTCATTGTTCCAAAGGTAAATATGCAGATGATCTTTATCTGGGAAAAGACGATCATTCAACTAGTTAAATTCTTCCTCCGTTCCCTCTGCTCCTTGAGTTGCTTCAAGAAAAGAAGTCCGATAGATACTATCCTCAGCCCA
>NZ_BJLL01000131.1:0-510 GCF_007996925.1 Enterococcus sp. NBRC 3427
TCAACATTCTTAATAGATAAGCTTTTGTATCGATAGTAATCAAGAGATCCCCTCCTGATTTTAGGATATCATAAAAAAAATTTTAGTTACACTTTTTAAATAATGAAAAAACACATTCCACTAAATTTGATGCCGGTTTTCCTTGAGGTTTTGTTCCAGCACCTCCTTTAATTTTTTTAAGCTCTTGATCTGAACATTGTTTAGCATTTAGTCTATTTTTTTCTTCCATTACGATTCCCCCTACAAACTATAAATACTTTTATGGCACTGATTCAATATACCTATTTTTCTAATCAAAAAATTTTGAGACATATTTAATATTATAAGTATCATTAAAATTGAGATTTATCTCCATAATCTGCTCGATATAAACCATTTATTCCAGCAGTTCTTCCAATTTCACTCAAATTTCTTATTAATTCCTCTTGATATTCAGTGAATCTTATTTTATTAGTATAAGCAGTAAAATATAGATAATTCACCAATCTATTTATTAAAGGACTGGGATCT